>JALORL010000349.1 GCA_025458915.1 Hydrogenophaga sp. | reverse complement strand
TACCACGAGGCCTACACCTCGCTGCTGGACACCCACGGCACGGTGCGCTGGACGGCACACGAGCGGGGTGCGGAGCTGATCGCCCAGCATGCCGGGGTTGAACCCGTGGCCCGCATGGCCGCATTCACCGAAGGCTTCTACCGTCTGCGCACCTCGCCCGAAGGCCGGCTGATGCTCACCGACCTGCGCATGGGGCAGGAGCCGGCCTACGTGTTCAATTTCGACCTCGGTCCGCCCGACGCGGTGGGCCAGGCACCGGCCACGCAGGTCAGCGCGCGGGCCGACGTGGGCCAGGCCCTGCCCTGGCTGTGGCGGCGCATCCGCGGCGAGGACCTGCTGCCGATGGGCGCCGCCATCGCCGCGCCGCGCTGACGCTTCAGGGCGCGTTCAGGGAGCGGCCGGGCGGCCCAGCCGGGTCAGGCGCGCGGGCTCGACAATCTCGATCCAGTACCCATCGGGGTCCTTGATGAAGGCAACGTCCTTCATCTTGCCCTGATCGGGGCGTTTCACGTAGGTCACCTGGTTCTCGTCAAACCAGGCCACGGCAACGTCCAGGTCCGGCACCGAGAAGCAGATGTGGCCGAAACCCTGCGGCTGGGCGTTGCCGTCGTGGTATTTGAAGTCGGCCTGGCTTTCGGTGCCCCAGTTGTGCGTGAGTTCGAGCACGCCGCGCTGGCTGAAGGTCCAGCGGGTGCGATCGCCCTCGTCGTCCGGGGCGGCGCCGTCTTCCGGGCGGCCCAGGAAGTACAGCGAGAACGACATTTCCGGGAAGTCCAGCTTGCGCAGCAGGCGCATGCCCATGACGCGGGTGTAGAAGTCCAGCGACACCGCCGGGTCCTTGACGCGCAGCATGCTGTGGTTGAACACGAAGCCGCGGGTGGCGGGGCTGGGGGTGGCGCAGACGCCGGGCTGGTTTTCGGTGGTGAAGGTCATGGCAGGGCTCTGGGAAAGCAAGGAATGCGGGGACCCGGTCCAGGCGGACGCAGCGCGCCCGCCGACCGCATGGAGATCTCCGGCGCGGTCAGCGGGTGCGGATGGGTGCCAGCACACCGGCCAGCGTCGGCCGCGCCGCAGCTATCACGGGGGAAGCCGCTGTACCGGTGGTGCCGGTGGGCTTGAGCGGGGTGACCAGGGCTTCGCGCGCTGCAGCCTTCAGTTCGGCGGTGCGCGCGCCGGTCGGCGCCTGCTGCTTCTCCAGCGCGTGCATGCGCCGGCGCAGATAGCGCATGCAGGTCACGCGCAGGAAGGACGCGAAATTGGGCACTTCGCCCCGGTGCGCGAGGATTTCGTCGTGGAACTGGGCGATGAGCGCGTTGGTGGTGCAGCCCTCGTCTTCGGCCATTTCGGCCAGCGTGTCCCACACCATGTTCTCCAGCCGGATGCTGGTGAGCACGCCGTGCACACGCACCGTGCGCGACCGCTGCTCGTACTGGATGGGGTCGGCCTTGACGAAAAATTCACACATGTGGGTCTCCTGCTTGTTGTGGTCAGCGAGCGCATGGAGCGGCGCAGCGTGGGGGCAGCGACCCGCGCAGCGGCGGAGCGTGGGGGCTCATCATCAGATCGCCCGCGCCGTCATCTGCTGGGCAATGTAGTCCGCCTGCCGGATGGCCAGGGTAACAATGGTCAGAGTGGGGTTTTCCGCACCGCCGGTGGTGAACTGGCTGCCGTCGCTGATGAACAGGTTGGGGATGTCGTGCGTCTGGCCCCACTGGTTGCACACCCCGTCCTGCTTGCGCGCGCTCATGCGGCAGGTGCCGAGGTTGTGCGTGCTGGGGTACGGCGGGGTGCGAAAGGTTCTGATGGCACCGGCCGCCTGGTAGATGCGCTCGCCCTGGGTGAAGGCGTGTTCGCGCATGGCGTGACCTTGTCGTTGAGGGTGATGCGGTTGGTTTCGCGCGGCATGTCCTCGCCCACCAGCCACATGCCGGCGAGCTGGGTGTAGCGCTCCATCCACCAGGTGAAGTCGGCGCCCCAGCCACCGGGGTTGAGGAAGGCCGCCATGAACGGAATGCCCAGCGACAACGTTTCCAGTTCGTAGCCGCCGGCGAAGCCGCGCTTGGTGTTGTGCCCCGCTTCGTCGCGCACGATGCCGGCCATGGTGGTGCCGCGGTACATGTGCACCGGGTCCTTGAAGGCGGCGTAGACCGAGCCGGTCATGTGGCGCATGTAATTGCGCCCCACCTGGCCGGAACTGTTGGCCAGGCCGTCCTTGAACATGTTCGAGGCCGAGAGCAGCAGCAGGCGCGGCGTTTCGATCGAGTTGCCGGCCACGCAGACGATGCGGGCCTTCTGGCGTTGCTCCTTCTTGTTCTTGTCGAAATAGACGACCCCGGTGACCTTGCCCTGCGCGTTGTGCTCGATGCGCGTGACATGCGCTTCGGTGCGCAGCTCGAACTTGCCGGTGGCCTCGGCCTTGGGCAGCTCGGTGTAGAGCGTGCTCCACTTGGCGCCACTCTTGCAGCCCTGGAAGCAGAAGCCGAGCTGCAGGCAACGGCCGCGGCCATCGCGGGGCTGGCTGTTGATGGCCATGTTGCCGGTGTGCACATCCTTGTAGCCGAGCTTGGTGGCGCCGGCGTGCATCACCTTGAAGTTGTTGTTGCCGGGCAGGCCCGGAATGCCGTGGGTGCGCGTGACCCCCATCTTGTCTTCGGCCTTGCTGTAGTAGGGTTCCAGCTCCTTGAGGGTGACCGGCCAGTCCAGCAGGTTGGCGCCCTTGATCTCGCCGTAGACCGTTCGGGTGCGGAACTCGTGCTCCTGAAAGCGCAGCGACGCACCAGCCCAGTGGGTGGTGGTACCGCCCACGGTCTTGCAGATCCAGGCCGGCAGGCCGGCAAAGTCCTTGGCCACGCGCCAGCTGCCCGAGGTGGTTCGGGCGTCCAGCCAGGCAAGCTGGCTGAACGACTTCCATTCGTCGTTGATGAAGCTGGCGTTGCTTTGGGCAGCGCCGGCCTCCAGCACCACCACCTTGATGCCTTTCTGGCACAGCTCGTTGGCCAGCGTGCCGCCGCCCGCGCCCGATCCGATGATGACAACGACCGAGTCGTCGTTGTGTGCAAACGTGGTCATGTGTGTCTCCTGCGGCGTTCGGTGCGCGCTGGCCCGCCCGCCTGTTGTGGGGTTCGTGGGGAAACGTGGGGACCCGGGAGGTCAGAGATCGGCAGCGGGGCTGGCTTCGGCCGGTGGCGCGGGCAGCCAGGCCAGGTCCTGGAAACCGCGCGTGATATAGCCGCCCTTTTCCCAGGCGGAGCCGGGGTAGCCGAAGGTGGCATAGGCCATGTCGTTGTCGTACAGCGAGGTGATGCACTGCCCGCGCACGGTGGAGAAGAAGGCCTGGCCTTCCAGGGCCTTGACGATCGCCAGCTTCTTCGCCGCATCCGCCTGGGTGAAGCTGCCGCCGGCGGCCTTGTTCAGCGCGGCCACACCGTCCCTGATCAGCCTGGCGGTGGCGGCGTCGCCGGCCGCCTTGCCGTCCAGGTCCTTGGCCAGCAGGGCGTAGACGGCGTCGGGCAGTTTTTCGTGCGGGTACAGCACGCGGCCCATGGCCATGAGGGCTTCACCTTCGGCCTTGCTCAGGGCCTTGAGTTCCAGCGCCCACAC
>JALORL010000102.1 GCA_025458915.1 Hydrogenophaga sp. | reverse complement strand
ACGTAAAAACGCCCCAGACCTTTGCAGGATCTGGGGCGTTGGGTTCTGGTGGCCTGGGGCGGAATCGAACCACCGACACGCGGATTTTCAATCCGCTGCTCTACCAACTGAGCTACCGGGCCAAGCAAGACCGAGAGTATAGCAGCATCGGCAGCCACCATTCTGTCGGCCCTGGGGATGGTCAGAGTGCGTTGCGCTTGCTCCGGGCGAGGTCCACGCCGAGCTGCTTGAGTTTGCGGTACAGGTGGGTGCGCTCCAGGCCGGTCTTTTCTGCCACACGGGTCATGGAGCCCGATTCGCGCGCCAGGTGGTATTCAAAGTAGGCCTTCTCGAATTCGTCGCGCGCCTCACGCAACGGGCCGTCGAGATTGAACGACTGCAGCGGCTGGGGGCCAGCGTCGTGCGCTGGCTCGGGCGCAAGGTGGTTCGCGGTTTCCGAGGCAACCATGGCGTTGTGCACCACCGTCTGCGCCATGGCGGCGGCGACCTGGGTGGACGCATGGCGTTCCACCGCCCTGTTCAGCCCGCTGTCCACCGCCTTGAGCAGCTTCTGCAGGGTGATCGGTTTTTCGAGGAAGGCACTCGCGCCGATGCGCGTGGCTTCCACCGCGGTGTCAATGGTGGCGTGACCACTCATCATGATCACTGGCATCGACAGTTGCCCGGTACTGGCCCACTCCTTGAGCAGGGTGACGCCATCGGTATCGGGCATCCAGATGTCGAGCAGGACCAGATCGGGGCGCATCTGGGCACGAACCGCACGGGCCTGGGCGGCGTTCTCCGCCAGTTCCACCGTGTGGCCCTCGTCGTTGAGGATTTCGGAGAGCAAGTCCCGGATTCCCAGTTCGTCGTCTACAACCAGAATAGTCGCCATGCTCGGATCGTTCCCTTGGTCGATGTTGTCAATTAGCAACTGCGAATGATAGCGACACTTGTGCTCCGGTCACTCGGCCATCGAGCAAGCGGTTGCTGACGTCCACCCGACCCCCATGCTCTTCCATGATCTTCTTCACCACCGCCAGGCCGAGGCCGGTGCCTTTGGTCTTGGTGGTCACATACGGTTCGAAGGCGCGCTTGAGAATGTGCTCGGCAAAGCCGGGGCCGCGGTCGGTCACCACCAGGCGCACCCATTTGCCCGATTCGGAGCGCGCGGTGCGCACCTGCACTTCGGCCTCCGGCTGGCCGTTCATGGCGTCCTGTGCGTTTTGAACCAGGTTGTGCAGCACCTGCCGCACCTGGTGGGCATCGGCCATCACCCGCACCGGCCCTTCGGCCAGCTCGCAGCGCACTGGCACCGGTGCGTGTTCGTACAGAGCCATGAACTCCCGCACCAGGGCATTGAGGTCAATGGCGACCAGTTGCGCGGCGGGCAGCCGTGCGTAGTCGCGGAATTCGTTGACCAGCCGTTTCATCGAGTCCACCTGGTCCACGATGGTGCGAACCGACTTGGTGAGGATCGCCTGTTCGGAGGGCTGCACCTTGCCTTCAAGCTTCATGGCCAGGCGCTCAGCCGAGAGCTGGATGGGGGTGAGCGGGTTCTTGATTTCATGCGCCAGCCGGCGCGCCACTTCCCCCCAGGCCTTGGCGCGCTGGGCAGACACCATTTCGGACACATCGTCAAAGACGAGCAGCCGCTCGTTGCGCGGCAGCAGCGCGCCGCGGGCAATCAGGGTGATGCCTTCGTCAAATGGCGTGGTGCCGGTGGCAGTGAGCTCGAATGACTGCTGCCAGTGCCCGCCCTGGTGGGGCGTCTGTTCAGACAGAAAGCGTTCGAACTGCTGCAGCACGCCACTGGCAAAGTTCTCCAGTCCGGGAACGGCCGACAGCGGCTGGCCGATGTGCAGGCTCAGCGGCGTGCGCAGGATGCGCGCTGCACCAGGGTTCACGCTCTGCAGATGACCCTGCGGGTCCAGCACCACCACGCCAGCGGTGAGGTTGTCCAGGATGGTCTGCAGGTTGTCGCGGGCGGCGTCCACCTGCTCCATGCTGTGCTGCACGGCGGCGCGGGCATCGGAGAGGTCTTGTGTCATGTGGGCAAAGGTGCGCGTGAGGCCAGCCAGCTCGTCGCGCGAGGTGAGTGCGGGCTTGGGCGACAGATTGCCGGCGGCCACCTCCCGCATGCCTTCGGCCAGAACCAGCAGCGGCCGCACCAGCTGGTTGCCCAGCAGCACCGCCAGCAGCACCGCACCAAACACCGCCAGGAACAGCGCCAGCGTGAGGGTGCCGATGTACATGCGCTGCAAGCCCTGGCGGCCCAGTGCACGCTCCTGGTACTCGCGGTTCGCGACCTGCACCGCCATCGCGTCGGCCACCAGCGCTGCCGGCAGCGGGGCCACCACCTGAAGGTAGCGGGGTTCGGCGCCAATGCCAAAGTCGGGCGAGCTCACCAGCGCCAGCACCCTGATGCGCGCCTGCCCTGCCGCCAGCACGGCCTCCAGATCGCCCTCAATACCCTCTTCCAGACCCTCGATCTGCGCCATCACGCGCACGGTGCGCAGGCTGCGCAGCTGGGCCGGGCTGGGGCGCTCCGGGGTGAGGTCGAAGCGCGATACCCCGGCACTGCCCAGAGGCTGCCCGGCAGCACTCCACAGCACCAGGTCGGCCGCGCCGAGCTGCTCGCGCACCCGCTCCAGCGCCAGAACAGCGGCCGGGTTGGGCTGGCGCGCCAGCGATTCGGCAGCCACGCGGGTTTTGGCGCTGAGGTCGGCTGCCAGGGTGTCCAGCGTGGTCCGGCCCAGGTTGAGTCCGGCCGTCAGCGCGGATTCGACGCGCACATCGAACCAGCTCTCGATGGAACGCGACACGAACTGGTAGGACACGGTATAGATCAGCAGGCCCGGCAGCACCCCGACCAGGCCGATGATGAGCGCCAGCTTGATGAGCAGGCGGCTGCCGAACTTGCCCTTGCGCAAGCGCAGCACCAGCCGCACCACCAGCCACAGCAGGATGAGGGCCAGCAGCGCGGCCACTCCCACGTTGACGCCGACCAGCCAGGCGAAGTTCTGTTCGTAGAGCGCGCGGTTGCGCGTGGCCACGGTAAGCAGGAACAACAGCACCATGCCCACGCCGGTCATGAACACCAGCGCCGTGGCAACGACCCAGCGCAAGCCCGACTTGCCGAGCTTGAGGCTCTGGTGCTGGTGGGTACTCACGCCGCACTACCCTGATGGGGTCGGGCCCATGTCACCGGCCAGGCTGCGCTGGGTCCGGGGTGGCGCCGACCGCCGGTTCACCACTCACGGTATCTTCCGAACGCGCCTGTTCGGCCACAAACACGGCCGGCAGCACGAGTGTGCCCTCCCGCTGGATGTTCCAGTCCGGCTGGTTGGCCACGCCGATCTGGAAAGGGCGGGGCAGCAACGCCAGGTCCAGGCGCATGCTCCATTCGACCCGGTAGTCCTCCGGGTCGCCGCCTGCCACGCCGGCGGCATCTGCAATCTTCCAGCGGTACACCCGGCCAACCCCCGCCAGCGCGTCGGCGAGGCTGTCGAAGTTCTGGTGCAGCGCGTACTGCAGGCCGGCTCCACCAACGCCTTCGGCCGCGTCGTTGGACAGGCTGACCCGCCAGCGGCGCGTAAGCGGCTGATACACCAGCCGCAGGGTGCGGTGCGCGCTGGCCACCTGCTTGTTGGTCCAGTACCAGCGCGGTCGTATCACCTCGGCCTGCCAGGCAAAGTACAGCGGAACGCCCTTGAGCAGGGCGTCTTCCACCTGGGGGCCAGGAGAAAGATTCAGGCGGGCAGTCAGGTAGACCGCCTCCGGGGTGCGCAGCAGCTCTTCCTGTGCGACCGCCACCGGTTGCGCATGAACCAGCAAGCCCAGGAACACCCCCAGCAGCGCAACCAGGCGGCTTGCCCATTGGAAGCGCAGCACATGCATCAGCAACCGCACCTGCTTGCCCGCATCAGGAGGCCGCCTTGTCCAGGCAGGCGTAGAAGAATCCGTCGTAGCCACCAGGTGGATTGTCGTTGAACTCCCCGGCTGGCGCCCCTTCGCCCGGTCGCAAATGTCCCGGTGCGGGCTGCAGCACGGCGTCGGTGTGGTGCTCAAGGAACGCTTGCACCTGGTCCTGCCCCTCGGCGCGGAACACCGAACAGGTTGCATAGACCAGTCGCCCCCCCGGGCGCAGCAGCGGCCACAGGGCCTCGAGCAGCGAGCGCTGAACGGCGGCCAGCTGGTCCACATCGCTGCTGCGGCGCAGCCAGCGCACGTCCGGGTGCCGGCGGACGATCCCGGACGCCGTGCACGGCGCGTCCAGCAGGATGGCGTCAAAGGGCGTCCCGTCCCACCAGGACGCTACCCGTGCGGCATCGGCACACACCACCCGCGCCCGCAGACCGAGACGGTCCAGCGTCTGGCCAATGCGATCGCAGCGCTGGGCGTCGACATCCAGCGCCAGCATCTGGACGTCGGCCCGCTCCAGCACATGGGCAGTTTTCCCACCGGGGGCCGCGCAGGCGTCCAGCAGCCGGTCGGCAGGTGACCAGTCCCGGCCCGCGAGCAGCAGGGCGGCTGCCATCTGGGCAGCACCGTCCTGCACCGACACCTGGCCCTCGGCGAATCCGGGAAGCTGCTCCACCGGGCACGGTTCGGCCAGCAACAGGCCATCGTCTCCCCACCGCACGGCCCGCCGGCCCTGCGCAGCGAGCGCCTGCATGACCTGCCCGCGGGTGGCCCTGCGCCGGTTCACCCGCAGCGTCATGGGACCCGGTTGGTTGTTGGCTTCCAGAATGGCCTGCCAGTGATCGGGATGATCGCGTTGCAGGCGCTCGATCCACCAGATCGGATGATTCCAGCGCGCTTCAGGTTGCTGGCGGACCTGCGCCAGCAGCGTTTCCCGTTCCCGCAGGAAACGGCGCAGACAGGCGTTGAGGAAGGCGCTCTTGCGTTGCAGCGACCGGTTCTGCAGGGCAGCGTGGACGGCCTGGTCCACCACGGTGTGGGCCGTGTAGCGCGGTGACCCGGGGGCTGCAGCGCCGGCCTCGTCGACCAGCAGCAATGAGAGGGCAGAACCCAGCAAGGCACCCAGGGCGGGCTCCGGTCGCCGGTCCACCAGCGCGGCCACGAGCGCCCGGCTGGTGCCGAGCTGACGCAAGGCGTGGAATGTGAGCGCCTGAACGCCGGCCCGCAGATGGGCCGGCACCTGGAGCAAGGCGTCGTTGAGCGAGCGGCCCTGCTCCACGGCCTGTACGCAGCGGGCGACCTGCGCCAGCTGCAGCGCCAGGCTGGGGGATGTTCGCGGTGGCGGTGCCGTCTCGGGGAGTCGGGTCAGGTTCGGCGTCAAGTCAACGTCCATCCGGAAGCGCTCGGGCTGGCCGCTGCTGGCGGCTGCGCGCCATCGGGCTCCTGGGCTGCCGCACCTTCCTCGATGCGCCCGAGCGGCAGCGGCCCCATGCTGCGACCATAGATGCGCCGGATGCGCTGGTCCAGCGTGGGGTGGGAGTCCAGCCAGTGCGCCACAGAGCCTGTTTCGTTTGCGACCAGCAGCAGGTGCTGCAACATGGAGCCCACCGGCCTGGGCACAACGCCCGCACGCTCCTGGCTCAACACCTTGCGCAGCACACCGCCCAGCCCGTCCCGGCTGCGCGTCCATTGCACCGCACGGGCATCGGCGAGGTACTCCCGCTGACGCGACACGGCGGCCTGCAGCGCGTGCCCGGCCACCCAGCCAAGCCACCCGGCGGCCATGACGGCCAGGCCGATCAAGGCCGCCACCATGCGGCGGTCGCGGGTATCGGGCTCAAACAGGTGATGTCCCATGCGGTAGAGCATCTCAAGACCGAACACCATGCCAGCCAGCCGCATGTTCAAGCGGGTATCGCCCTCGCGGATATGACTGAACTCGTGTGCCACGAGACCTTGCAACTCCTCTCGGGTCAGGTTCTCGAGGGCGCCGCGGGTGACGGCCACCACAGCATCGCTTTCGTCCCAGCCCGTGGCAAAGGCATTGATCCCCTGGTCGCGGGCCACCACCATGGCCATGGGCCGGCGCATGCCCGCTGCAATGGCCATTTCGTCCACGATGTTGGCAAAGCGCCGCTCATCGGCGTCGCCCGAAGCCTGCGCGGGACGGGCGCCCATCTGCTCCGCAAGTCGAACGCCTCCCCCATCGACGAGGCGTGAGGTTTCCACCCACCAGCCTCCCAGCACGAACAGCAGGGTGACCCCGGTATTCACCGCGAAGAAATGCCGGGGAAAGCCCAGTTCCCCCGGGACCCAGAAAGCCCAGGTCAGGCCCCATGCCAGCGCCAGGGCAGCGTTGACGGCCACCAGCAGCACCAGCAGCGTGAAGGCGAAGGCCAGCAGCAGCTTGCGCGTTTCGCCGCGTGCGTGCCGCTGGGACTCAAAGAACTTCACGGCAAGCGCTCCCGCCAGACAGGACGCCGAAGCAGGCGCAATGAGCGCATCAGATCGTGATGCGGATGGCCTGCCGCTCCACCTCGCTGGTGGTTGATTCGAGCATGCCTTGCGGCAGGAAACCGAAGAGGCGCGCCACGATCAGGGTGGGAAACTGGGCCGCTGCATCGTTGAATTCGAGCACATGATCGTTGTAAGCCTGCCGCGCGAAACCGATGCGGTTCTCGGTGCTGGCCAACTCCTCGCTCAGCTCCCGCATGTTCTGGTCGGCCTTCAGGTCTGGGTAGTCCTCCACCACCGCAAACAGGCGGCCAAGCGCACCACCCAGCACCTGTTCAGCACCCGCAAGCGCGCCCAATGCGCTGGCGTTGAGCGGGCTGCCGGCAGCTTTCTGTTCGGCGGTCTTGGCCTGGTTACGTGCCGCGATCACCGCTTCCAGGGTCTGGGCTTCATGGGCCAGGTATTTGCGGGCCACTTCCACCAGGTTGGGAATCAGGTCGTAGCGGCGCTTGAGCTGCACGTCGATCTGGCCAAACGCATTGGCAATGGCGTTTTTCAAGCGCACCAGCCGGTTGTAGGCGCCAACCGCCCAGAGAAAAACCACCAGCCCGATGCCCAGCACAACCCAGAGCGTGACCGACATTGTTTGACTCCTTCCAGGGGGATCTAACCACCAAACGGGCCTTGGCCCGCACCGACCGTACACCGGCAACGGCGCGGCCAATATACCCCACCCCGGGGCGGCGGTTTCGTGAAATGGGACCGAAAAAAAACCCCCGACCGGATGATCGGGGGTTTTCGCGTTGCCAGCGGAGCCGCCTGGCGCGGCCTCCGGCGGCAGCGATTTATTCGGCCGCCTCGCTGGGCGCGTCCGATGCATCGGCCTGGTCAGCCGCGAGCGACAGGGCATCGGCCTCGGCGATGGCACGGCGCTCTTCGTCGTCCATCTTTTCCTTGACCTTGCGCGCCTCGTGGTAGGCCATGCCGGTACCTGCCGGAATCAGGCGACCCACGATCACGTTCTCCTTCAGGCCACGCAGTTCGTCGCGCTTGCCCATGATGGCCGCTTCGGTCAGAACGCGCGTGGTTTCCTGGAAGGAAGCGGCAGAGATGAACGAGTCGGTCGACAGGGAAGCCTTGGTGATGCCCAGCAACACGTTGCTGTACACCGCCGGCAGCTTGCCTTCGGCACGCAGCGCGTCATTGGTGTTGAGGATTTCCGAGCGCTCGACCTGCTCACCGGCGATGTAGTTCGAGTCGCCCACGCTGTCGACGATCACGCGGCGCAACATCTGGCGAACGATCACCTCGATGTGCTTGTCGTTGATCTTCACACCCTGCAGTCGGTAGACGTCCTGCACCTCGTCGACGATGTAGCGGGACAGCTCTTCGATGCCCAGCAGGCGCAGGATGTCCTGCGGATCGGCCGGGCCGTCCACCACGCTCTCGCCCTTGTTGACCACCTGGCCTTCGTGCACCAGGATGTTCTTTTCCTTGGGGATGAGCTCGTCCCAGACCTTGCCTTCCGGATCGGTG
>JALORL010000101.1 GCA_025458915.1 Hydrogenophaga sp. | reverse complement strand
GGCCAGGTGCTGGATCAGCGCGTCTTCCAGGTCCGACTCGGAGTATTCGTCCTTGAGGTTGAGGAACTCCAGCACGAAGGGGTCTTTCAGCGCCTGCTCAGGCGTGATGGCGTCGCCGGGCTCGGCCGCCTCGGCCTTTTGCAGCATGGCGGCCTTGTTGCGAGATAGGGCTATTCGCTCGTAGAACTGACTGTTGACCTGGCGGTCCAACTGGCGCGCGGGCAGGTCGATGAAATTCCGAGACGCTGTCTCGGATGGTTCTACGGTCGGCGATTTGTCAGACGCTGTCTGATAAATCCGCTCCGGTGGCCAGCAACGGTAGAAGTTGCGCATTTGCTGCAGGTTGACCACACTAAAACCTCGCCCGAAGCGGGCCGACAGGTCAATCGACAAGCGCTTGAGCAGGGCTTGCCCGTAGTCGGCCCGCTCTTGCCCGCCTTGCTCGAACTCCACGATGCGTCGGCCGATCTCCCAGTAGCTGGCTGTCATCAGCGCATTGACGCTCCGGGCTGCGGCGCGGCGCGCGGCCTCCAGCAGTGCGACGATGTCGCCATGGATACCGCTGTAGTCCGGCGCCTCGCCGGCGCTGCCGGGTATGAGTTCACTCATGCCTGCACCTCGTTCACCAGGGCTTCGATTTCGCCCAGCAGACGCATCACCTCGGCTTCGTGACCGCGCATGGTAGCAATCAGGTCTTTGGGGTCCGCATGTTCCAGCCCGGTCTTGGCGTTGGGGTTCTTCAGGTCCAGGTTGTAGATGGGCCAGTAGAGTGCATCGCCTTCGGCCTGGGCGGCCTTGGCGGCCTGCTCATGGGCCTGCTGCTCGGCCTTGCATGCGCGCAGACGGTCCTGCAGCTTGGCCTTCTCGCCCGGGCTGGCTGCGGCGGCCACGTCCTGTTCCAGCTTGCGCAGGGGCTTGCCAAGTGCCATGGCAGCAGCCCGTTCGGCTTCGGCCCGCTGCCAGTGCGGCGATGCCGCTTCAACCGCCGCAGCGCGCTTGCCCGCAAAGTCCACGGGCCATGCCTGCGGGCCTTCCTTTCGGTCGTTCCACCAGGCTTGGGCTGGGGCGAACTCTTCAAACTGCAGCGGGGCGGTCTTGCTGTATTTCTTGCGTCCCTCGGGCAGGGGCAGCTCGTAGTACCAGATGGTGTCGGTCGGGCCGCCGCGCTCGAAAAACAGCAGGTTGGCCGGAATGTCGGTGTACGGTGAAAACACGCCCTGCGGCAGGCGCACGATGGTGTGCAGGCGAAACTCTTTGAGCAGCTCTTCCTTGATGACAGCGCTGATGCCATCACCAAAAAGCGTTCCATTGGGCACGACCACGGCCGCTCGGCCACCACGCGTTGCCGGTTTTCCGCCCTTCACGGGAGCACCCACCACACGCAGCTTGCGCATGATGTATTGCAGGAACAGCAGCGCGGTTTCCGCCGTCTGCATGTTGGGCGGGAAGTTGGCCTTGATGCCCACCTCTTCCTCGCCCCCAAAGGGCGGGTTGGTCAGGATCACATCCACCCGCTCGCTGTGGCCAATTTCGTTGATGCGTCGCTCCAGCGTATTGCCATAGGCGATCTGTGGCGCCTCCAGGCCATGCAGCAGCAGGTTCATCTGCACCAGCATGTAGGGCAGCGGCTTGGCTTCCTGCCCGTGCAAGCTGTCTTGTTGCAAGGCACGGCGCTGCTGGGGCGTGGCCACCTGTGGCGCCAGGTGGTCGTAAGCCTCTACCAAAAAGCCGCCGGTGCCACAGGCCGGATCGAGCACGGTCTCACCGAGGCGTGGGTCGCTCACCTGCACCATGAAGCGCACCACGGGGCGCGGGGTATAGAACTCGCCCGAATCACCGGCAGCGTCGCGCATTTCGCGCAGCATGGATTCGTAAAGGTGCGACAGCGTGTGGATTTCTTCGCTGGCGCTGAAGTGGATGGCGTTGATCTTGTTGACGATATCGCGCAGCAGGTAGCCGCTGACCATGCGGTTCTGAACGCCCTTGAACACGTTGGCTATGACCTCGCGCTGGCTGCCTTTTTCGCCTTCGCTTCCCAGACTTCGCAAGTAAGCAAACAGGCCTTTGCCGGCGCTGCCGTCGGTTCGCACAGCGAACTCCTGGTTGATGAATGCCAGCAGCTCATCACCCGATATGCCGTCATCGCGAGCCGCCCAGTCTCGCCAACGGTAAGGCGATTCGATGATGGGCCGGTAGCGCTGCCCGTCGAGCTCGGCCTCTTCCTCGTGGACGATTTCCAGGTCGTCAAGGAACTTGAGAAACATCACCCAGGTGAGCAGCGGCAGGCGGTCCACATCGCCGTTGAGTCCCTTGTCTTTGCGCAGAATCTTACGGGCGCTGCCGATCAGCGCCGACAGGTTTTCGCGGGTAGTGAGGGGCGCCTTGGCCTTGCGGGTGGTGCGCGGCTTTTTTTCGGCTGGGGGGCTTGCGGCTGCCGACTTCTTGGAGGTGACCATGGGAACAGGAATCTCGATGTCTTCCTTCGCACTCTGGCGAAGACTTGGTTATTGGTAAAGCGCGGTCTGAAGCCGCGACACGGCATCCTTCAGGCCCCGGACGCCACCAAAGTGGCGCGTGGCGATTTCGGAGGGAGATCCGAAGCGGTCGAAGGGCTGCACTTTCATCAGATCGGACAGCGCGTTGAACTGGATGATGCCGCGCTCGATGTATTTGTCGAGCAGCAGCGCCAGCACCTCGCGGGCCGTGTCGCCATACTGGCTGAACAGGTCTTCTGCCTGCCCCCGAGCCCGCTCAGCTCGTTGGCGCCGGGTCAGCAAAGGTGCGTTCCATGCCAGATGACACAACAGGTCGAAAGGATCGGCGTCGGGCTGCTCCGCGCTGCTGGCCAGTTCCTCGAAACTGATGCCGCGTTCGGTCAACTCGCGCAGCACTTCGTTTCGGGTTTCGGGGTTGGCCCAGGCCGATTGCAGCGCTTCGCGCGTGGGGTACAGCGTGCGCACGGCGCGACCAGAGTACTCGGTGTACTTGACGACTTGCAGCTTCTTGCCGCTCGGGTCCAGGTCATACACGAGGTGTCCGATGACCTCCACCTCTCCGCCATCGATGTAAAACTTGCGGGGTTCCAGAGGTGGATCACCGAGGATCTCGGCCGGGCCTGTCGCCTCACCCAACTCGGGCTCGACGGTGTAGTTGGCTTCGGGTTCGGTGAAGGCACGCACTTCTTCTACCGCGGCCTCCAGCACTTCCCCCGCCTCGTCGATGGTGACTTCCTCAATGCGGGCCGGCTCTCCGTCAAAGTCCGGATCGGCAAAGTGGCGGGTGGCCGTCCCGGTGAAGTCGATGATGTTGAAGTACTCCTTGCCGTAGTCCACCTTGAGCCGTGTGCCGCGACCGACGATCTGCTTGAACTCGGAACGGGAACCAACGACGCGGGCCAGCACCACGTTCTTGACCATTTCGGCATCGACGCCCGTGGTCAGCAGTTGTGAAGTGGTGAGGATGACGGGGGTTGGCTTGTCCACGTCCTGGAAGTGGGAGAGATGGGTCAGGCCGATAGCGCCTTCGTCGGCGGTAACCCGGCAGACATAGTCGGGATATAGCTGAACCAGGTCGCTGTTCAGATTGAGCAGTTCCTGCCGCATCTCGGCGGCGTGTTCCTGATCGACGCAAAACACCAGGGTCTTGGCGAAGCGATCTGTGCCTTTGAGCAGATCGGTCAGGTGCCTGGCCATGGCCCGGGTGCGCGATCGCAGGGCGACGACGCGTTCGAAATCCTTGGTCTGATACTCGTCATCCGGCACCTCACGTCCAAACCGATCCAGCTCGTCCTTGCTGGGCCGCCAGCCAGCGGCATCGACTGAGGTGATGACCCGGTGCACGCGGTACGGCGCCAGGAACCCATCGTCGATGCCTTGGCGCAAGCTGTAGGTGGTGACCGGGTTGCCGAAATAGGCATAGCTGTCGCGCGACTCTTCACGCAAAGGGGTGGCCGTCATACCAAACTGAACGGCGGGCTCAAAATAGTTGAGTACTGCGCGCCAAGCGCTTTCGTCTCGACTGGAGCCACGGTGACATTCGTCAATGACGATGAGGTCAAAGAAATCGGGCCGGTACTGCCGAAACACCTCTTCGTTCGCAGTGGTCAGCGACTGGTAGATTCCGAAATACATGTCGCGACTTTGGCTCACATCGCCGCCGGCGATCTTGTGCCGGGCGTCGCCGAAGGGCGCAAACATCTTGGCCATGGGATCGTCCACCAGGATGTTTCTATCTGCCAGAAACAGAATTTTGGGGCGTCGATGCTCACCACTGCGGTTCCAGCGACTGTTCCAGAGTTTCCAGCAGATTTGAAAGGCAACACAGGTTTTGCCTGTGCCTGTGGCCAGGGTCGCCAGAATACGTTTCTGGCCCAGGAGGATGGCTTCGATGACCCGCTGGATGGCGATCTGTTGGTAGTAGCGCGGTACCTTGCCAGAGACCAGGTTGAAGGGTTCCAGGAGGTGCGCCGTGGCGCCATCTGGCAGGCCGGTCGCGGCCGTCAGGCGGGCAAATAGTTCATCCGGCGTGGCGTAGCGGTCCACCTCGCGCTCAGTACCTGCCGTGTAGTCGATTTCAATGATGCGCCGGCCGTTGGTGGCGTAGGCGAACTGGAGCCCCAGGATTTCGGCATAGTCGCGCGCTTGCTGTACACCGCTTTCGGCCGGCAGGCTCTGCTCCTTGGCCTCGACCACGGCCAACGGGTAGTCGCGGCGCAAGTACAACAGGTAGTCGGCGCGCTTCTGCCGCCCCCGCCTCACCTTGCCACCGGTCACGATGATGCGGCCATTGGTGAAGCTGTGCTGCTCGCCAATGAAGCAGGGTGCAGAGGCCCAGCCTGCTTCCACGAGCTTCGGTGTCACAAACTCGCGGCAGGTGTCTGCTTCCGTCAGCACATGCTTGTGTTCTGGCTCCCTCGGCATGCATCCTCCCCTTTTTTATTCGTGCGCGCCCGGCCAGAGCCGAGCGAAGTCAAATGACAGCTGTCGGTGGTGACGCACAGACAGCAGGTACACCGTGGCGTCGATCCCCTTGGCAGCATCCCTCACGGTGTACAAGATCAGGTAGTCACCGTGCAGGTACTCCCGCAGCGCGTCAGGCGCACCTGCTGCCAATGCTGCCAATGCTGCCAATGCTGCCAGCTGTGCCAGCGACTCGGTAGATTGTGGAGGATTGGCCAGGTAGCGCCGACCAATGCGAGGAAAGCGACGCAAGTTGGGGATGACCGTGGCGCGCAGCTCGGCTAGCAGGGCGTCGAAGGCGAAGCCTGCATCGCCTTCCACCAGGAATGCCTCGATGGCATCCAGCCGCTCCAGGAAACTCGCGGTCAGCTCGACCCGATACAACTGGTCAGCCACGCTTCTTGGAAACGGGTTTGTCAGCCTTCGCCGTAGTGGAGACCTTGGCGGACGCTGCGCGCCGTTGCTGCAGTTGGCCAATGGCGCCGTCGGCCTCGAAGGTGCGGCCTGAAGCAATGTCGACCAAGCCACGACGGGCGTCGTCAAGCAGCAGCAGATGGATGCGCTCGCGCTCCAGGCGGTGGTAGTAGTCCAGCCGATCGGCATCGATCAGCGCGACGTAGCTCTCCCCGTTCTTGGTGATGATCTTTTCGGCGCCGGCCTTGGCCTGCTCGGCCAGCTCGGAGAGGTTGGCGCGTGCCTGGGTGAACGGCACCACATCGCTGGCAAAAATGCCCATGACACGCCTCCTATCAAGTTACAGAATAGTGTGCAGTATAGATTCCTCACATCCATGTTTGAGTGACGCGACCTGGTCACCGATGCCACTCGTTTCTCGGGTCGCACGGCATAGTCGCCCCGACCCAGCCCGAGTGGCATCCATTTGCTGGCGCGCAGCCTATCCTGCCCTACCCCTCTTCACTCCTACACAACAGGGTCGGACCGTCCGACCCCCTGCCCCGCTGACTGAAATGAAAGGGTCAGAGCCACCAGGCACATGCAAGTGGGAGCGCCCACATAACGTTCCCGGCGATCCGCCCTGAGTTGTCAAGCAGCTTGACAACTCAAATCAGCGAGAGCCTCCAGGGGAGCCGAACTTAAGGCTCCAGCCCCACTGCAACTGCACGAAGTCCACGCAGCAATGACAGATGTGCAGGGCGAAAGCGGTTGCAGGCCCGGTGGCACTGTTCGACTCCTGAGGTCGAGCGTCGGCCAACTGTGTTCGATTGGCTAGACTGCTCAAATCCAAGGAGACCCAGCATGACCAAGCCATATCACGTGTTCATTTCTTATGCGACGGAGGATGAGGCGTATGCCGACGAGTTGGCCCGTTCGCTGCAATGGCTCGGCCTATCGGTTAGGTTCGCGCCCATTGCGTTGGAGATTGGTGGCAAGTTGCTGGATTCGATTAATGCGGGCCTGATGGCCTCGCAATACGGCCTTTTGCTCCTCTCCCCGACGTACGTCTCCAAGAAGTGGACGAGCTACGAGTTGGATGTGTTGCACCGTCAGCACATTGAGGAGGACAAGAAGCTGCTGCCTATCTGGCATGGCATAGACAAAGCGCAACTGGACAGTTGGAATCCCGGTCTTTCAGGGATCGTTGGGTTGCGGAGCACTGAAGGCCCGAACACCATCGCCAAGAAGATTGCCAACGTGGTGTATCAAGGGTGCCCCGTGGTGGGCGTTGACCCGTCCTATGAAAACCCGCAATGGCGATTTCTTCAGGGGCGTGGAGAGCTCTACTTGAACAACCGCGATGGCGGCGCGTTCAATGTTTTCCATGCCGCCACATTTCCTGACAGTGCGTATCCGATCTATGTCCATGAACGTCCTCACAGCCGCCGAGATATTGTGCTGGCGGTCGCCAAGGCCTTGTACTACCGCAGCTACGACGAGTTGAGCCTATTGGATGACGACCGCGAAAAAATGAAGGTCATCTGCAAGCAGCACGACTTTGACCTCGATGCACCGGGATTTGACCCAGCGATCTATGGCTAGTTTCTGAAAGGAAAGGCGGCTGCCGCTCTGCAGTCGCTCAGATGAAATGGTCTCACTGTCGACCTGTAGACTGGCCTCATTCTCACAATGACAACAAAGGGAAGGTGATCGCATGAACCACAAGCTGGACCTCCTAGACAACGCTATGGACAGTCTGGAAGAAGCGCTTAAGAAGTTCCAGGAGGGGGACGAAGGTGACCAGAAGGCCTACAAGTTCTGCGTGCTCCACATGGCGCACTTCATTGAACTGATCTTCAAGCACCACATCACCGAAAAGCACCCGCTGCTGATCTACGCCAACCCTTTTGCTCCAAAGATCGACCCTGCGACCGCCAAGACGATAGGCCTTTGGGAAGCAGTCAATTTCATCAACAACGAAGACAAAGACGCTGTCGCCGGAGATTTCAGGAAGGATTTGGAGTGGCTGAAGCGGCTCCGTAACGACATCGAGCACCATAAATTCGAGATGGACGTGGCTACCGCACGGATCACTATCGGTCGCCTTTTTCGTTCTGTCTTGGAATTCTTGGACTACTACGGCGCCGTGGACATAGAGAAGCGAATTCCTGAGGAGACCAATGCGATCTTCAAGGTACTTTCCGACGAGTACCAGTTCAAACTGCACGATGCCCTCAAGAAGGCTGACAAGGTCGAGGAAGAGAACCCTGGTGATCCGATGGACCCTGAAGCTGACCCCGTACGCCTGGAATGCGAAGCGTGTGGCAACGACACTATGGTGGTCAACAAAGACTCTGGAACAGGCTACCGATGTACGTTCTGCGAGAACGAGGACGGGGACGACTTGCCCGCTAGCTGCTCGTGTTGCGGTGCACGCATGACAGCCGGTGACCTCGAAACTTGGCACGACGAAGACACGGGTGTTGAGTACCGTTGCTACTACTGCACCGGGCGCTATGCCGCTGACCGTGACCGAGACTGAATGGGATGAGCCAGCCTCCGCAGGCCTGTCTGGCTCCGGCTCTGCCGGCACAAGCATTGGCCCCCTGAATGCTGTGCGATGAAGCCGCGCTCAACCCTTCACCGCTGAGGCCCAACAAGACAGCGCCGACGCCTGTAGTCGACCTCATCAAACCTCCGCTCCCGCCTTCTCTGGTCCATGGTCCAGCTTTTGTTTGTTTCAATCGGCAGATGCAGCTACTCCAGAGGCAAGGGCCGCGCGCAACCGCTCAGCGCTCCATGTCGACAGA
>JALORL010000014.1 GCA_025458915.1 Hydrogenophaga sp. | reverse complement strand
AGCCGCTCTGGCCGGATCTCCTGCAGGATGGTGGTGGCGATCTCTTCGATCGATTTCGTGGTGGTGGACAGCCACCGGATGCCTTCGCGCCGCATCATGTTTTCCGCCTCGCTCACTTCCATGCGGCAGTTGTCGAGGCTGGCGTAACGCGAGTTGGGACGCCGTTCGTTGCGGATCTCGCTCAGCCGTTCGGGTGCAATGGTCAACCCGAAGATCTTCTTCTTGTGTGGCGCCAGCGCCGGGGGCAGCTTGCGGCGGTCGAAATCTTCGGGAATGAGCGGATAGTTGGACGCCTTCAGCCCGTACTGCATGGCCAGGTACAACGAGGTGGGCGTTTTGCCGCTGCGGCTCACGCCCACCAGAATCACATCCGACCCTTCCAGGTCGCGGTGGCTCTGGCCGTCGTCGTGGGCCAGCGAAAAATTGATGGCTTCAATGCGGTCGTTGTATGCCTTGCTTTTCGAGGCGTCCGAGAAGCGGCCCACCCGGTGGTTGGACTTGATGCCGAGTTCCTGCTCCATGGGTTCGACGAAGGTGCCGAACATGTCCAGCAACATGCCATTGCAGTGCTCGGTGAACACCGACAGCACTTCCATGTTCACCACGGTGGTGAACACCAGCGGGCGCTTGCCCTCCACTTCGGCGGTGTGGTTGATCTGCCGCACCGCCTGATGCGCCTTGTCCACACTGTCCAGGAACGGCAGGCGGACCCGTCGCACCGTGGTTTCGAACTGGGCGAGCAGGGCATTGCCAAAGGTTTCGGCGGTGATGCCGGTGCCATCCGAGATGAAAAAGACCGTTCGATTGGGCATGTTCGGGCGGGGCGCAAGGTCCATGAATGGGGCGGAAACCGTGTGGCGGTGCGACAAGGTCGGCCAGCCGTCAGGCTTCTGAAATGGGGCCTCCCCCTACAATCGAGGGTTTTGGGCCGACACCATTATCAAGGTCAATGGGTCCGCCCCGCGAACAGCTGCCCGATGCCGGCGCCCGACCCACAACAGAACCACAGGTCAAGAGCCTCGCGCATGGAGCCCCCGGTTTTTTAACCTTGAGGAGTTTTTCCATGTCCCAACTGTTTTCCCCGACCGCCCTGGTCGTGCCGTTCGAGCAATTAAGGATGAGCGATGTCGAGGCCGTCGGCGGCAAGAACGCCAGCCTTGGCGAAATGATCTCGCAGCTGCCCAGTGGCGTGAAGGTGCCCACAGGCTTTGCCACCACGGCGCACGCGTTCCGCCAGTTCCTGCAGTTCGACGGCCTGACCGAGCGCATCAATGCCCGCCTGGACGCACTCGACACCGAAGACGTGCGCGCCCTGGCGCAAGCCGGCGCCGAGATCCGCGCCATGGTCGAGAACCAGCCGTTTCCGGCCGACCTGGAACAGGCCATCCGCGAGGCATTCGTTACCCTGTGTGCCGGCAACGACAAGGCTTCCTTTGCCGTGCGCTCCTCGGCCACCGCCGAAGACCTGCCGGACGCTTCATTTGCCGGCCAGCAGGAAACCTTCCTGAACGTGGTGGGCATTGAAGAGGTGCTGCACAAGATGAAGGAGGTGTTTGCCTCCCTCTACAACGACCGTGCCATCAGCTACCGCGTGCACAAGGGCTTTGCCCACGCCGACGTGGCGCTGAGCGCCGGCGTGCAGCGCATGGTGCGCTCGGACCTGGGCGCTGCCGGCGTGATGTTCACCATCGACACCGAAAGCGGCTTTGAAGACGTGGTGTTCATCACCAGCAGCTATGGCCTGGGCGAGACCGTGGTGCAGGGCGCCGTGAACCCCGACGAGTTCTACGTGCACAAGCCGATGCTCAAGGCCGGCAAGAAAGCGCTGATCCGCCGCAACCTGGGCAGCAAGCTGATCCAGATGACCTTCAGCACGCCGGAAGAAAAAGCCGCCAGCGGAAAACTGGTCAAGACCGTGGACGTGCCGGTGGAGCAGCGCAACCGCTACAGCCTCTCCGACGCCGATGTGGAGCAACTCGCGCGCTACGCGCTGGTGATCGAGCAGCATTACGACCGCCCGATGGACATCGAATGGGGCAAGGACGGCACCGACGGCCAGATCTACATCCTGCAGGCTCGGCCCGAAACCGTGAAGAGCCAGAGCGCCGGCAAGACCGAGGTGCGCTACAAGCTCAAGGGCAAAGGCGCCGTGCTGGCGAGCGGCCGGGCCATTGGTCAGAAGGTGGGCACCGGGCCGGTGCGTCTGGTGCACAACATCAGCGAAATGGACAAGGTGCAGCCGGGCGACGTTCTGGTGACCGACATGACCGACCCGAACTGGGAACCGGTGATGAAACGCGCCAGCGCCATCGTCACCAACCGTGGCGGTCGCACCTGCCACGCGGCCATCATTGCGCGCGAACTCGGCATACCGGCCGTGGTGGGCTGCGGCGACGCCACCGAACACCTCAAGGACGGCACCCTGGTGACCGTGAGCTGTGCCGAGGGCGATACCGGCCACATCTACGACGGCCTGCTGGAAACCGAAGTGACCGAGGTGCAGCGCGGTGACATGCCCGGGATCGACGTGAAGATCATGATGAACGTGGGCAACCCGCAGCTGGCCTTCGACTTTGCCCAGGTGCCCAATGCAGGCGTCGGTCTGGCGCGGCTGGAATTCATCATCAACAACAACATCGGCGTGCACCCCAAGGCCATCCTGGACTATCCGCAGATCGATGCCGACCTGAAGAAGGCGGTGGAGTCGGTGGCACGCGGGCACGCGTCGCCGCGCGCCTTCTACGTCGACAAGGTGGCCGAAGGCGTGGCCACCATTGCGGCGGCCTTCTGGCCCAAGCCGGTGATCGTGCGCCTCTCGGACTTCAAGAGCAACGAATACCGCAAGCTGGTGGGCGGCAGCCGCTACGAGCCGGACGAAGAAAACCCGATGCTGGGCTTCCGCGGCGCTGCGCGTTATGTGAGCGAAGACTTCCGCGAGGCCTTTGCCATGGAGTGCGAGGCACTCAAGCGCGTGCGCGAAGACATGGGGCTGACCAACGTGCAGGTGATGGTGCCTTTCGTGCGTACCCTGGCGCAGGCCCAGCGCGTGACCGAACTGCTGGCCGAAAAAGGCCTCAGCAACGCCGTGCTGGCCAAGGACTTCCTGCAGTACTTCGACGGCTTCTCCATCGGCTCCAACGACCTGACCCAGCTCACCCTGGGCCTGGACCGCGACTCCGGCCTGGAGCTGCTGGCGCACGACTTCGACGAGCGCGACCCTGCCGTGAAGGCGCTGCTGAAGATGGCCATCGGCGCCTGCAAGGCAGAAGGCAAATACGTGGGAATCTGCGGCCAGGGCCCCAGCGACCACCCCGACTTTGCGCAATGGCTGCGCGACGAAGGCATCAGCTCCATTTCGCTGAACCCCGACTCCGTGGTGGATACCTGGCAGCTGCTGGCCTCCACGGCCCACAAGGCGGCCTGAACGCAGGCATTTGCCTCGTTGAACGAACAGCGCGGGAGAGCGATCTCCCGCGCTTTTCTTCGTCCTGATTTCGCCTGGATGCGTCAGCGTCCGGTCAGTGCGTGGCTCACAATGCCGGCGAGGGCAATGGCCACGCACCACGGCCCCGCAACCAGGAGACAAGCATGTTTCAAGGCATTGATGCCCAGCGGCTGGTGGCGCTGTTCTTCGCAGGTTGGGCGCTGTTCAACTTTCCTCTTCTGTCCCTGTGGGACCAGGACGCGCTGCTGTGGGGGCTGCCCTTGTTCCCGCTCGCCCTGTTTGTGCTGTGGGCCGTGCTGATTGGGGTACTGGCCTGGGTGGTGGAGCGGGGTGCGCGCCGGGAGCATCCCCCGCACGAAGGCTGACCCTTCCGAGCAACAGGCCCAGCCCATGTTGTCCGCTTCGCTGGTCATCGGCGTTTCGTTTGCCTACCTGCTGATCCTGTTCGCCGTGGCGACCTGGGGCGACTGGCGTGCCGCGCAGGGCCGATCGGTCATCTCCAGCCCCTGGGTGTACGCGCTGTCCATGGCGGTGTATTGCACCGCATGGACCTACTTTGGCAGCGTGGGCCGGGCGGCGAACTCCGGCGTGTGGTTCCTGCCCATCTACCTCGGCCCGATGCTGGCCATGATCCTGGCCTGGATGGTGGTGCGCAAGATGATCCGCATCGCCAAGACCTACCGCATCACCTCCATTGCTGATTTCATTGCCAGCCGCTATGGCAAAAGCCCCACGCTGGCCGGCCTGGTCACCCTGATCACGGTGGTGGGCATCGTTCCCTACATTGCGCTGCAGCTCAAGGCCATTGCCAGCGGTTATGCGGTGCTCACCTCGCCGTTGGGACAGCCAGCCGTGCAGAGCACCGACTGGTGGAGCGACAGCACCCTGTATGTGGCCCTGGCGCTGGCTGGCTTCACCATCGTGTTCGGCGCACGCCACCTGGACAGCACCGAGCGCCACGAAGGGATGGTGGCGGCGATTGCGTTCGAGTCGTTGGTGAAACTGGTGGCGTTTCTGGCCGTTGGCCTATTTGTGAGCTTTGGTCTCTTTGCCAGCCCGGCAGCGCTGTTCGAGCAGGCCATGGCGGTGAGCGATCTCCGGCAACTGCTGCAGTTTGGTCAAGGCCAGCCTTTTGCCTACGCCCAGTGGCTGGGGCTGACCCTTCTGGCCATGCTGTCGGTGATCTTTCTTCCGCGCCAGTTTCAGGTGATGGTGGTGGAGAACGTGGACGAACAGCACCTGCGGCGGGCGGTGTGGGCGTTTCCGCTCTACCTGTTCCTGATCAACCTGTTTGTTCTGCCCATTGCCATTGGCGGCCTGCTTCACTTCGGCCCCGGCACCATGGATCCCGAGACCTTTGTGCTGTCGCTTCCGCTGTCGCAAGGCCAGCTCGCGCTGGCGCTGTTCGTGTTCGTGGGCGGGCTCTCGGCCGCCACCGGCATGGTGATCGTGGAAGCCATTGCGGTGTCCACCATGGTGTGCAACGATCTGGTGATGCCCCTGCTGCTGCGCACGCGGCGCTTTGGCGCGCGCGCCAGCGGCGACCTGACCCGCCTGCTGCTGCGCATCCGCCGTCTGGCCATCCTGGGCATCCTGCTGTTGGGTTACCTGTACTTCCATCTAGCAGGTGAAGCTTACGCCCTGGTCAGCATCGGCCTGATCAGCTTCGCAGCGGTGGCGCAGTTTGCGCCTGCCATGCTGGGCGGCATGTACTGGAAAGGTGGCACGCGGCGCGGCGCCTTGTCCGGGCTGGTACTGGGCTTCGTGTTCTGGGCCTACACCCTGATGCTGCCGTCGCTGGCCAAATCGGGGTGGCTGCATCCGGGCTTTCTGGAGCAGGGTCTGTTCGGGTTGGCCTGGCTCAAGCCCGAGGCCCTGCTTGGCCTGAGCGGACTCGACAACCTCACCCATTCGCTGTTCTGGAGTCTGCTGGCGAACATTGGCGCCTACACGGCGGTATCGCTGTGGCGTTCGCCCACGGCGGTGGAAACCAGCCAGGCGCTGCTGTTCGTGGACGTGTTCAACCGCGCGGCAGTATCGCGCCCCGTGTTCTGGCAAGGCCGGGCGCAGGTGTCGGCGCTGTTGCCCCTGGTGGGCCGATTCCTCGGCGCTGCTACCGCGCAGCGGCTGTTCGAAGCGTATGCCCAGCGCCTGGGTCTGCAGCGCGTGCAGGACATTCCGGGCGATGCGCGGCTGGTGCAGTTCGTGGAAATGCAGCTGGCAGGTGCGATCGGCAGTGCGTCGGCGCGGGTGATGGTCGCCTCTGCGGTCGAGGAAGAACCGCTGGACCTCGACGATGTGATGCGCATCCTTGACGAGGCCTCGCAACTGCGCGCCTATTCGCACGCGCTGGAAGACAAGTCGCGCTCGCTGGAACGGGCCACCGCCGAGCTGCGCGAGGCCAACCAGAAGCTGCAGAGCCTGGACCGCATGAAGGACGACTTCATGTCCTCGGTAACGCACGAATTGCGCACGCCCTTGACGTCGATCAGAGCCCTGTCGGAACTCATGCGGGACGATGCAGCCATGGCAACCGAGCAGCGGCAGCAGTTTCTGGGCATCATCGTGGCCGAGGCCGAGCGCCTGAGCCGACTGGTGAACCAGGTGCTGGACATGGCCAAAATTGAGGCGGGGCATGCCGACTGGCATACCGAGGATGTTGACCTGCGCCACCTGCTGGAAACCGCTGTGGAAACCATGGCCGGGCAGTACCGGGAAAGGGGTATCGCTCTGACACTGAACCTGCCGGATTCGGTGCGGCCGTTGCCGGTGGATGCCGACCGCATCACCCAGGTGGTGCTCAACCTGCTGTCGAACGCGGCGAAATACGCGCCACGCGGCACCGGCAAGGTTGCGGTGGTGCTTCGCCAGGAGGAGGGCGGGCTGACGGTGGAGGTGGAGGACAACGGCCCGGGCATCGCACCTGAGCAGCAGGCCCTGGTATTCGAAAAGTTTCGGCAGGTGGAAGGCGACGACCATTACCGCCCAGGCGGCACCGGCCTGGGCCTGCCCATCAGCCGCGAGATCGTTGCCCACTTCGGTGGACGCATGTGGCTGCGTTCGGTCAAGGGGCAGGGCGCGTGCTTCGGGTTTTTTCTGCCCTGGAACCCCACCGAGGCAGCCAGCGGTGAAGAATCGGGCCACAGGAGACAACAGACATGAGCCAGAAGATCCTGATTGCAGACGACGAACCCAACATCCTGATTTCGCTGGAATTCCTGATGAAGCGGGAAGGCTACGAGGTGGTCGTGGCCCGGGACGGACAGGAAGCGCTGGACGCCATCGAGCGCGAGCGCCCGGTGCTGGTGTTGCTCGACGTGATGATGCCGATCAAGACCGGCTTCGACGTATGCCATGCCGTGCGTGCCAGTGAGTCCCTGCGTGGCACACGCATCCTGATGCTGACCGCCAAGGGCCGCGATACCGACATTGCCAAGGGCCTGGCCCTGGGAGCCGACGCCTACATGACCAAGCCGTTTTCCACCCGCGACCTTGTGCAGAAGGTGCGCGAGATGCTGGAGGTGGGCGCATGAACCCACGGGCGCTGGACCGGCGCGTGGTTTGGGCCAGCGTGGGCCTGGTGCTGGCGCTGGTGGTCTGGCTGCTGGTCACGGCCGCGGTGCTGTGGTCCACGCTGGACGCTGACCAGCGCGATCTGCTTCGCCCGTTGCTGTCGGACCGGGGCGACTCGGTCAGTGTCCTGGTGGTCATGATGCTGCTGGTGTTTGCCGGTCTGGGTATCTATGCGTTCCAGGCGCTCGCACGCCATTTCCTGGCACCGGCTGCGCAACTCGCGGAGGAGGCCACCACGCTGGCCCGGACCGACGTGGTACGGCCGCTCGTTGCCCGCAGCGGTGCCGAGAACCAGGCCCTGGCGCATGTTCTCAACCTGCTGGTGGAACAGCGTGGTCGTCTGCGCCTGGAGATGGACCAGCGTGTGCGCGAAGCCAGCCAGCGCGTCGAACTGGAAAAAAGCCGGCTGGCAGCGCTCATGTCCGAACTCACCCAGAGCGTGGTGGTATGCAATCTGGATGGCCGTATCCTGCTCTACAACCAGCGCGCGCGCCTGCAGTTCCGCGCCTTGTCGCCGGCGCCCAGCGTGTCGGGGGGAGTGGAACTCATGGGCCTGGGTCGGTCGATCTACAGCGTGTTCGACCGCAAGCTGGTCACGCACGCACTGGAGAGCATCCAGCAGCGCATGCTGCGTGGGGCGGCCCATCCCTCGGCCCAGTTCGTCACCACCACGGCGGCCGGCCAGTTGCTGCGCGTGCAGATGGCGCCGGTCCGGGCCGCAGCCTCCAGCGAGGATCCCTACGCCAGTGCGGAGAACGGTCCAGGGAGCACCAGCGACGCGCGCGAGCTCACCGGCTTCGTGCTCATGTTGGAAAACATCACGCTGGATTACGAGTCCGACGCTGCGCGCGACCAGGTGTTGCACACCCTGACAGAAGGCAGCCGGTCTGCACTGGCCAGTATCCAGGCGGCCATGGACATGCTGGACTATCCCGACCTGGACACCCCCACCCGCGAGCGCTTCCTGCGCGTCATCCGGGAAGAAGTGCACGGCCTGAGTGCCCGCATCGCCACCGTCGAGTCCGGCGCTTCGGCGCAGATCCGAAACCGCTGGCCCCTGGAGGACATGCTGGGCGCCGACCTGGTGTCGGCGGCCGTGCGGCGCATCGAGACAGTGACGGGACTGCCGGTGGCTGCCACCGAGATCGACCCCACCCTGTGGCTGAAGGTGGAGAGCTTTTCGCTGCTGCAGGCGCTGGTGTACCTCTCCGGCCGGCTGGCCGATGAGTTCGAGGCGCGCTTCGTGCAGATCCGGCTGGGGGCTGCACCGGGCAGTCCCGGCAAAGGCCACCTTGATCTGATCTGGTCGGGTGGCGCCATGAGCACCGAAACGGTGATGAGCTGGGAAATGGATCCCATGCGCGTGGGCCAGGACAGCACGCGCCTGAGCGTTCGCGACGTGGTGGAGCGGCACAGCGGTGCCTTCTGGTTTGAACGTGAACGCGTGCGGCACCAGGCCTTTTTCCGCTTTCTGCTGCCCCTGGCCCGGCCCCAGGAGCAGATCGACACCGTCACCTTCGTTCGCAACGAAGCCCGGCCCGAGTATTACGACTTCGACCTGTTCCGCACCACCGACCAGACCCGTTCGCTCGACGAGCGCAAGCTGGCCGATCTGGCCTACACCGTGTTTGACACCGAAACCACCGGCCTGGACCCGGGCGGTGGCGACGAGATCATCCAGATCGGCGCGGCCCGCATCGTCAACGGCAAGCTGCTGCGCCACGAAAGCTTCGAGCAGCTGGTGGATCCCCGCCGTTCGCTGCCGGCTGCGTCGATTCCCATCCACGGCATCACACCCGACATGCTCATGGGCCAGCCCGGTATCGAAACCGTTCTGCCCGCTTTCCACCTGTTTGTGCAGGACACGGTTCTGGTGGCCCACAACGCCGCCTTCGACATGCGCTTCCTGCAGCTCAAGGAGCGCAAGACCGGCGTGGTGTTCGACCAGCCGGTGCTGGACACGCTGCTGCTCTCGGCCCTGGTGCACCCGCAGCAATCGTCCCACCGGCTGGAAGCGATTGCGGAACGCTTCAACGTGCCGGTGATCGGCCGCCACACCGCCATCGGCGATGCGTTGGTCACGGCCGAGATCTTTCTCAAGCTCATTCCACTGCTGGCCGAGGCCGGCATCCACACGCTGGGCCAGGCGCGCGAGGCGGCGCAGCGCACCTACTACGCCCGGTTGAAGTATTGACCCCCCCCGCGCCGCCTGCGGCGTCACCCCCCAGGGGGCGATGCGAGAGGCCCGGCAAAGCCGGTTCCTCCGCATCCTTGACCCATGCGCGTCTCGCCGGAAGGGTAGTTGATCCAGGGCACCGCGGAACCGCCCTTCGACAAGCTCAGGACGGGCCTCTGGTGCCGCCCCCTGGGGGGTGACGCCGCAGGCGGCGCGGGGGGTCAAAACTTGAATCGCTGGCCGAGCACGCTCTGCAATGACTGCACCACGGCAAACGCGTCCTTGAGCTGGGTGCGCTCGAAGTTGGAGAGTTCGTCTGGCCGCAGGTGGTTGTCGGGCGGGAGGCCCGCCGCCATCTGGCGCGACTGGTGCTGGATGCGCATGAAGGCCAGGAATTCCAACGCGTCGCGCAGGTCGCGTGCGCTCTGCTCGCTGATCACGCCGCCGCTGGCACAGTTGGTGAGGCGGTCATGCGTGTTCACCGCTTCGTCGCCGGTGGACAGCGCATAGATGCGCGCCAGGTCCACAATGGGCGCGATGCCGCCGTGCTTGAGGTCGATGGTGCCCTTGTGTTCACCGCTGCGTTGTGTGGACAGGCCACCGAACAGACCCAGCGGCGGCGCGTTGTGCAGGGCGTTGGCCACCATGTGCGCCAGGAAAATGCTGTTGCCCCGGGTGCGCTGCAGCACCTCGCGGCGCAGCCCCTCCAGCAGCGTGCTGTTGCCTTCGATGCGGCGCAGGTCGAAGAACACACAGGTCAGCATCAGTGCCTTCGGGTCGGGCTGGCCGGTCCAGCGCGCGAAGTAATCCACCCAGCGGCGGCGCGGTTGGCGCCAGGTATCGGTCATCGCCATCATTTCGCCGGGGCAATACACATAGCCGCAGGCATCCAGACCGTCGCACACAAACTGCGCCAGCGCCTTGAAGTAGGCGCCGTGAGCCCCTTCGTCGTACGCGTCGTCGAGCACCATGCAGTTGTCCTGGTCGGTGCGGGCGGTCTGTTCGCTGCGGGCCTGCGAACCCGCTGCGACCCAGACATACTCCACCGGCGCCGGTCCCAGTGCTGCTTCGCCGAGCTGCAGCAACCGGGTGGTGATGGCATCGGTGATGGTGGTGATGATGTGGCCGGTGTTGTAGGCCGTGGCATCGGCGGCGGCCAGGGTTTGCTGCAGCGCCTTGACGCGGCTGCTGGATTGCTGCAGCCCCTCCACCGACGTCTGCCGGTAGATGTCGCCCGCCAGATACACCGCCGACGTGCTGTGTTGCTCGGTCAGGTCGGTGGCCGTGATCATGCCCACCACCCGCGCGCCGTCCAGCACCGGCACATGGTGGATGTTGTGGCGTGCCATCAGGAGCAGCACATTGAAGGCCGGGTCCCTTGCCTGCACCGAGAAGGGTGCCAGGGTGGCGATGTCCATGATGGGCCGCTCGGTGTCCAGCCCGGCCGCAATCACCCGGTTGCGCAGGTCCCGGTCGGTGGCCAGACCGAAGAAGTGGTCCTGCTCCACGATCAGCACCGACGAAACCCGCTGGTCGCGCATGTGCTGCGCGGCAGCGCGGATGCTCGTGTGGGGGGGCAGGGTGAACGGCGCCCGCTTGATGAGCGCCCTCACCGGTGTGTTCATCAGCGTGAGGGCCGGATCGTTGGTCGCACGCCGGGTTTCTTCCTGCGCGCTGCCGGCAGGTTCGGTTTCGGGCGGTTCGCTCTGCATGGATGGACGGGGTGTGGATACGGCGGTACCCATCCTAAACCCAGGCCTTCGGGCGCCATGCGGGTAAGTCCCTATCGGGTTTGACCTGCCTCAAACGGGATGCAAGGAAATTTGTAAGAAGTCGGTAAGGTGACGATTCAGAATCGCGCTATTCCCAACGCGAGGTCCCATGCTCTTACTGATTTCATCGGTCAAGCTGATCGCCGAAATTGCACTGCTGGCCTTGTTCGGGCAATGGGTGTTGGGACTGCTGGCCGGCCAGAAGAAAGATCAGAACATCTTCTATCAGGTGCTGCAGCAGGTGGGCAAGCCGTTCGTTCTGGTTGCCCGGTTGGTCACTCCGAAATTTGTCCTGGAACGGCATGTTCCGCTGGTCGCTTTTCTGATCCTGGTGTTTGTGTGGGTGGGCGCCACGGCGGCCAAAATCAGCCATTGCCTGCGGATCGGAGTGGCACTGTGTCAGTAGGCGTCTCGCTCCACGAAGCCTTTCTCCGCCTTCAGGTGCGTGCACTGGTGTTGTTTGGCCAGCGGCATCGTGCCCTTGACACGGTGGACGAGATGCTCTGCCTGCGTGCGAACAACGCGTATGCGCTCGCCACCCGGGCTCACCTGCTGGCCGAACTGGGCGACAGGGCCGGCGCTCAACAGGCGCTGCAGCGCCTTGTGGATGTTCAGCCCGATCAGCCCGCCGGCTGGTTCAATCTTGGCTACCTGAGCGAAGAAATGGGGCAGCTGGAAGAAGCGGAGCGGGCCTTTCGCCGCGCCCTCGACCTCGATCCCAAGCTGGACCGGGCCTGGTATGGCCTGGCCCTGAGCCTGATCCGCCAGCGCCGCTTCGACGAAGCGGTCGTTGCCCTGCGGAGGAACACCGAACTGCAACCCATGAGCCCCTACGGCTGGTATCAGCTTGCGCGGGTGCATGTGGATCGGCAAGAGCCCGACGAGGCCGCGAAGATCATTCGCCACCTGCGTCAGTTCGAGCCCAAAGTGGCGGCACAGCTGGAGCGTGAAACGGGTCTGGGCCAGGCGCCGGGCTGATTGCACGCTGTGGCTGTGGTGCCACCAAAAGGGGGAGCTGGTGCCCACCGGTTCCCGAGAAACGCGGACCGGTTGCAAGGGCTGCCCGGGGGGACAAGGCAGCGTTCGCGATGTGCCCGAAAGGGTGTTGTCGACTGGAGGTTGTTCAAATGGAACTGACTGACAAGCACCGCCGCTACTGGCGGAAGAACCTCAACATCACCGCCATATTGCTTGCAATCTGGTTCGTCGTGACGTTCGTGGTGAGCTACTTCGCACGCGATCTGAGTTTCAACTTCTTTGGCTGGCCGTTCAGCTTCTGGGTGGGTGCACAGGGGTCGCTGGTGGTGTACTGCCTGATCATTGGCTACTACGCCTGGTACATGAACAAGCTCGACATCGAACACGGTGTCGAGGAAACCGAGGACTGACACCATGGCTGGCATGTTCGAAACCAAGGCAGGCATGAGCTCCGGAGAGTCCAACCGGGCTTTCAAACAACAACTCAACAAGGTGTACAAGTGGTACACCGGCGGCTTCTTCATTTTCGTGATCGCACTGGCGGTGCTGGAGCAGATGGGCCTGTCCCGGGAGTGGATCGGCTTCATCTTCCTGCTGGCCACCATCGGCCTGTATGCCGGCATTGGCATCATGAGCCGCACCACCGACGCAGCCGAGTACTACGTCGCGGGTCGCCGTGTGCCGGCCGTGTACAACGGCATGGCCACTGGCGCTGACTGGATGTCGGCGGCCTCGTTCATCGGCATGGCCGGCACGCTGTACCTCACCGGTTACGGCGGTCTGGCGTTCATCATGGGCTGGACGGGCGGCTATTGCCTGGTGGCGCTGTTCCTCGCGCCCTACCTGCGCAAGTTCGGTCAGTTCACCATTCCCGACTTCCTGGGCGAACGCTACGGCGGCAACCTGCCGCGATTCCTCGGTATCGCAGCCGCCATCCTGTGCTCCTTCACCTATGTGGTGGCGCAGATCTACGGCGTGGGCCTCATCACCTCGCGCCTGACCGGTGTGGCTTTCGAGCTGGGTGTTTTCCTGGGTCTGGGTGGCATTCTGGTGTGCTCCTTCCTCGGCGGCATGCGCGCTGTGACCTGGACGCAGGTCGCGCAGTACATCATCCTGATCGTGGCTTACATGATCCCGGTGGTGTGGCTGTCCGTGAAGCAGACCAGCGTCCCGGTTCCGCAGGCCATCTACGGCTATCAGTTGCAGAAGGTGACCGAGAAGGAAAAGCAGCTGGCCGAAGATCCGAAAGAGCTTGAGGTGCGCGCGATCTTCAAGGCGCGCTCCGAAGCACTGGCCGAGAAGCTGAAGGACCCTGCAGCCGCATTGGCTGCCGACAAGGCTGCTGCCGAAGCCAGGCTATCGGAGCTGCGGGCATCGAATGGGTCCACGGTGGACATTGCCGCAGCCGAACGTGCCATCGCCGATCTGCCGAAAGATGCGGCCGCTGCAAGAGCGGCCTGGACCCGGGCCAAGGCGGTTGCAGACACCAAGTCCCAGCCGCTCAACGGCATGCCCCGGCACGCGCAACAGTTTGCCGGCGATCCCAACGGCGATGAAAAGGCCCAGGCCTCTTACGACACCTCGCGCCGCAACTTCCTGGCACTGATCTTCTGCCTGATGATCGGAACGGCCGCGTTGCCCCACATCCTCATGCGCTACTACACAGTGCCCAGCGTGAAGGAGGCCCGGCAGTCGGTGACGTGGTCGCTGTTCTTCATCTTCCTGCTGTACTTCACCGCGCCGGCGCTGGCCGTGCTGGTGAAATACGAGGTCTTCCATGTGCTGGTGGGAACACCGTTTGACCAGTTGCCATCCTGGGTGGCCTCGTGGAACAAGGTGGATCCATCGCTGATGGCGATCACCGACGTCAACAAGGACGGCCTCCTGCAGCTCAACGAGATGACCATCGGTGGGGATATCGTGGTGCTGGCGACACCGGAGATTGGTGGCCTGCCGTACGTGATCTCGGGTCTGGTGGCCGCAGGTGGTCTCGCTGCCGCGCTGTCCACCGCCGACGGCCTGCTGCTGACCATCGCCAACGCGCTGTCGCACGACCTGTACTACAAGATGATCGACCCCAACGCCTCCACCGCCCGTCGCGTCACCATCTCCAAGATGTTGCTGCTGATCGTGGCGCTGGCGGCGGCTTACGTGGCGGCGCAAAAACCGGCAGACATCCTGTTCCTTGTGTCGGCGGCATTCTCGTTCGCGGCGGCAGCGTTCTTCCCGGCGCTGGTGCTGGGCATCTTCTGGAAGCGCGCCACCGGCATTGCCGCCTCTGTGGGCATGATCGCCGGTCTGGGCATCACCTTCTATTACATGGTGACCACCCAGCCCTGGATGCGCAGCGTGTTCGGCATCACCTCGCCGGTGGAACTGTGGTGGGGCATCCAGCCGATCTCTGCCGGCTTGTTCGGCGTGCCCGTCGGTTTTGCCGTCATCATCCTGCTCAGCCTGGTCACCCCGGCGCCCAATCGCAAGATCCAGCAACTGGTCGAGCATGTGCGCTACCCGAACCTGCGCATGAGCTGATCCTGCCCTGAGCCTGAACCCGCACGGCGCGCCAGCGCCTTGCGGGTCCCGAACCCGGCGGCCTTTTGGGGCTGACCGGGTTTCTTGTTAGAATCGTGGGCTTGCCTTGCTGCACCCCATCTGACGCTGGGGGCAGCTTCATCCCAGCCCGCCCGGTGCGGCGGGTTCATCCACAAGGAGAGTCCATGCGTCACTACGAAATCGTTTTGCTGATCCACCCGGATCAGAGCGAGCAGGTTCCGGCCATGCTGGAGCGCTACAAGGGCATGATCACCGCCGGCGGCGGGCAGATCCACCGCGTTGAAGACTGGGGCCGCCGCCAGCTGGCTTACCAGATCAACAAGCTGTCGAAGGCGCATTACCTGTGCGTAAACATCGAAGCCGACCAGGCCGTGATGGCCGAACTGGAGCATGCCTTCAAGTTCAACGATGCCGTGCTGCGCCATCTCACCGTTCTCAAGAAGAAGGCCGAAACCGGTCCTTCCGCGATGATGAAGTCGGTCGAGCGCGAAGAGGCCCGCAAGTCGCAGCAACAGCCGCAGGAACAGACGGCCGCCTGAGTCCCCGGGCGAAGCGTTGTCAGAACAGGGTGAATTGGTTTCGGTTGTCCGCAGTCGTGGTGCAGGTGCAAAGCCTTCGCTACACGCCCGCAGGCATCCCGGCGATCAATCTGGTCCTTGAACACGCGTCGGAAGTGGTCGAACTGAACACCCCACGACAAGTGAAGCTGCAACTGAAGGCAGTCGCCTTCGGTGCCCAGGCCGAAACACTGTCCCGCCAGGGGCTTGATTCAGCTTGTGAATTTCAAGGCTACCTGGCCAACGCCCGCAACGGCAAAGGCACGTTGTTTCACATCCAAGAATTCAGCAAAACATAGGAAGGCCCATCATGGCTGCACCCAAACGTTTCAACAAAGACAAGCGCCCCAAGCGCAACACCCAGTCGCTGCTGTTCAAGCGCAAGCGCTTTTGCCGCTTCACGGTGGCCAACGTGGAAGAAGTCGACTACAAGGACGTTGACGTTCTGCGCGACTTCATCGCCGAAAACGGCAAGATCATTCCCGCCCGCCTGACCGGTACCCGCGCCTTCTACCAGCGGCAGGTCAACACCGCCATCAAGCGCGCCCGTTTCCTGGCCATGCTGCCGTACAGCGACCAGCACCGCGTCTGAAAGAGAGCCTGACATGCAAATCATCCTGCTCGACAAAGTTGTCAATCTCGGCGCCCTCGGCGATGTGGTCAAGGTCAAGGACGGCTATGCCCGCAACTTCCTGATCCCCACCGGCCGCGCCCGCCGTGCCACCCAGTCCGCCATCGCCGAGTTCGAAGCCCGCCGTGCCGAACTCGAAAAAGTGGCGGCTGCCAAGCTGGCCGAAGCCCAGGCGCTGGGCGAGAAGCTCGCGGCTGCAACCATCAAGCTGTCCCAGAAGGCCGGCGTGGACGGCCGCCTGTTCGGCTCCGTCACCAACCACGACGTGGCCGACGAGCTGAACAAGCAAGGCTTCAAGGTCTCCAAGGCCCAGGTTCGCATGCCCAACGGCCCGCTCAAGAACGTGGGCGACTACACCGTGAGCGTGAACCTGCACACCGACGTGAACGTTGATCTGGCAGTGACGGTGCTCGGCGAAACCGCCTGACCTTCCGCCATCCTGAGGCCCTGGTGCCTTGGTGAAAGCCGTCCCCTAGCAGGGACGGCTTTTTTCTTTGCCGGGTGGTCGGCGTGGACCGTCTGTCGCACACCCGGTTGTCCCGCGTGTTCCACCGCTGGCCCACCGCTTGTCCACAGGGTTGTCCCATGACTTCCCGAAGCGTAGCCCTTACCATTCCGGACCCGAGCAAGGCACCGAATGTCCTCTGTATTCTCCAGTCCGTTTCCCCCGTTCGACCCTGGCACCGACGAGCTCCCGCTGGGTGATCGCCAGATCGCCCAGCTGCGTGTGCCGCCACACTCCATCGAGGCCGAGTCCAGCGTGCTGGGCGGGTTGCTGCTGGATAACGGTGCCTGGGACCGCGTGGCCGACCTCATCAACGACAGCGACTTCTACCGCTACGAACATCGGCTGGCGTATTCCGCCATCGCCACACTGGTCAATGCCAGCAAGCCGGCCGACGTGGTGACCGTATTCGAACACCTGCAGAACCTGGGCAAGGCAGAGGAGGCGGGTGGGTTGGCCTACCTCAATTCGCTGGCCCAGTACGTGCCCAGTGCAGCCAATATCCGGCGCTACGCGGAGATCGTCCGGGAGCGTGCCATCTTGCGCAAGCTGGTGGCTGCCAGCGACGAGATCGCCACCAACGCGTTCAACCCCCAGGGCAAGCCGGTCGCCAAGATCCTGGACGAGGCCGAACAGAAGATCTTCAAGATCGGTGAAGAAGGCTCGCGGATGAAGGAGGGCTTCCAGAGCATGGACACCCTGGTGGTCAGCCTGCTCGACCGCGTGCAGGAAATGGCCGACAACCCGATGGATGTGACCGGTGTTCCCACGGGATTCATCGACCTGGACCGCATGACCTCTGGCTTGCAGGCGGGTGATCTGGTGGTGCTGGCTGCGCGTCCGTCCATGGGAAAGACCGCGTTTGCCATCAACATCGCCGAACACGTGGCACTCAACGAGGGCCTGCCGGTGGCGGTGTTCTCGATGGAAATGGGAGCATCCCAGCTGGCAGTGCGTATCGTCGGCTCCATCGGCCGCATCAACCAGAGCCACCTGCGCACGGGCAAGCTCACCGACGACGAATGGCCGCGTCTGACCGAAGCCATTGAAAAGCTGCGCACCGTGTCCCTGCACATTGACGAGACGCCCGGCCTGACGCCCAGTGAACTCCGGGCGAATGCCCGGCGCCTGGCCCGGCAGTGCGGCAAGCTGGGCCTGATCGTGGTCGACTACCTGCAGCTCATGAGTGGCTCCAGCTCGGACGGCGGCGACAACCGGGCCACCGAGCTGGGCGAAATTTCCCGGGGCCTGAAGATGCTGGCCAAGGAACTGCAGTGCCCGGTCATTGCGCTGTCGCAGCTCAACCGCAGCGTGGAAACCCGCACCGACAAGCGCCCCATGATGAGCGACCTGCGCGAATCGGGCGCCATCGAGCAGGACGCGGACATCATCATGTTCATCTACCGCGACGAGTACTACACCAAGGACGCCTGCAAGGAGCCCGGCGTGGCGGAGATCATCATTGGCAAGCAGCGCAACGGTCCCACAGGCACCGTGAAGCTGGCCTTCCTGAACATGCTGACGCGGTTCGAGAGTCTGGCGGGCGGCGGCGACTATTGATTCGAATTCGTGGCCCGTCTCCATGCAAGACAACCCGGCCTTGGCCGGGTTGTTTCATGCTGGCATCGGCCGGGGTGTCAGAGCACTTCGCTCGCAAAGTCTGCCAGACGCGAACGTTCGCCCCGCGCCAGCGTGATGTGCCCGCCGTGGGGCCAGCCCTTGAAGCGGTCCACCGCGTAGGTCAGGCCGGAAGACCCCTCAGTGAGGTAGGGCGTGTCGATCTGCGCGAGGTTGCCCATGCAGATGATCTTGGTGCCCGGGCCGGCGCGGGTGATGAGGGTCTTCATCTGCTTGGGCGTGAGGTTCTGCGCCTCGTCGATGATCACGTATTTGTTCATGAAGGTCCGCCCGCGCATGAAGTTCATGCTCTTGACCTTGATGCGGCTGCGGATGAGTTCGTTGGTGGCGGCGCGGCCCCATTCGCCAGCGTTGCCGCCATCGCCCTTGGCCAGGAACTCCAGGTTGTCGTCGAGCGCGCCCATCCAGGGACCCATTTTTTCTTCTTCGGTGCCCGGCAGAAAACCGATGTCCTCGCCCACACTCACGGTCGCGCGGGTCATGATGATTTCGGTATACCGGCGGTCATCCAGCACCTGCGTGAGGCCACTGGCCAAAGCCATCAGGGTCTTGCCGGTGCCGGCGGTTCCCGCCAGGGTGACGAAGTCGATCTCCGGATCCATCAGCAGGTTGAGGGCGAAGTTCTGCTCGCGGTTGCGGCTGGTCACGCCCCATACGGCGTTCTTGAGGTGGGTGAAGTCCTTGAGCGTTTTCAGAACGGCCGTCTTGTCGCGGATCTCGGTGACGCGGGCGTATAGCGAGGGTTCACCGGGTGCCTCGAAGTAAACGAACTGGTTGATGTAGAACTGCCCCACGGCCGGCCCGCTCACCCGGTAGAAGGTGTGGCTGCCGCTTTGCCAGCTTTCGATGGTCTTGCTTTGCCGGGTCCAGAAGTCCTGGGGCAGCGCAAGCGCTCCGGCATAGAGCAACTCACCGTCGTCCAGCGTTTTGTCGTTCTGATAGTCCTCTGCTGCAAGGCCCAGCGCCCGCGCCTTGACCCGCATGTTGATGTCTTTCGACACCAGAATGACTTCGCGCTGCGGGAAGCGGTTTTTCAGTGCATGCACCACGCCCAGGATCTGGTTGTCGGCCTTGCCCTGGGGCAAGCTGGCGGGCAGATCGCTCTCCAGCGGTTCGGTCTGAAAAAAGAGCAAGCCGCGCGCCGACTGGTGACCGGTTGCGGATAGTTTCAGTCCCTTGGTGAGGTCGCCGCCCTGTTGGGCAACCAGTGCATCCAGTGTCCGGCTGGTCTGGCGACCGTTGCGCGCGACCTCGGTCATGCCTTTCTTGTGGCCGTCGAGCTCTTCGAGCACGATCATGGGCAGGAAGATGTCGTGTTCCTCGAACCGGAACAGGCTCACCGGGTCGTGCAGCAGCACGTTGGTGTCGAGCACGAACAGCCGAGCCAGCCCGCTGGCGGAGGATTTTGGTCGTCCGCCGCGGCGACTGCCGGGTGCCGGGGAAGGTTCGCGCGAATGCGCAACCGCCCGTACCGCAGTCTGTGCCTGTTGGGGCAAGTGGTCCTCTTGATGGACCGGTACGGGAGCCATTGTGGGCAATGCGGCCGGCGCCTCTGGCGCGACGGAAGGCGCGGGGCGGGGAGCACGCCGCCGCGGCCGACTGGACGCGGCAGGCTGTTGGCTCTGCCCGTTGCCCGTTGGGGATTCGGAGATACGGGCCGGGGCTGGCGGGGCTTCCCCGACCGTGGGTTCGATGCTGTCTTCGGAGGCCCTGAGGCTGTAGGCCTCAGGAGAAAGCAGGGCGGCGCGTTTGGTGGGTGCGGGTGGCAGGGGCATGGATCGGTCTGGGTTCAGCGGTGCACCAGAAAACAAAAAGCCGCCTGGCGAACCGGGCGGCTTTCAGTGCTGATACGGAAATGGAGGACAGGGAGCAAAAGGCGTCTTCCGAGCGTCATGAATTCATTATGCACGACGCTTGTGACGGCTCCAGCTTCTGCGGATCTGACAGCCGCGCAGCCTGTCAGGCGGCCTTCTTGAGGGTCTTGACGGCCTTGAGCACGTCCTCCACGTGACCCGGCACCTTCAGTCCACGCCACTCCTGCTTGAGCACACCATCGGGGCCGATCAGGAAGGTGCTGCGCTCGATGCCTTTGACCTTCTTGCCGTACATGATCTTGTTCTTGACCACGCCGAACATGTGGCACATTTTTTCTTCCGTGTCTGCGATCAGCTCGAACGGGAGTTCCAGCTTGGTCTTGAAATCGTCGTGCGACTTCATGTTGTCCCGGGAAACTCCGAACACCTGGGCGCCGGCTTTCACGAAATCCTTGTACTTGTCCCGGAACTGCATGGCTTCGGTGGTGCAGCCGGGCGTGTTGTCCTTAGGATAGAAATACAGGACGATGGTCTGGCCCAGGTGCGTCTGATGGCTCACCTTGACACCGCCGGTGGCCAGCGCTTCAAATTCTGGAATGGGTTTGTTGACAACGACTGCCATACTGCGGGGGCCCCTGACGTAAGTTGGTGGTGATTCGTTGGCTTCCCAGCTGCCTCATGAAACCGCTGACCTTTCCATGGAAAGGTCGGACGGAGCCATGGCAGGAAACAATCCGCTATTTTACTCCGAACCACTGGTCGGCAGATAGATGCCGCCCGGTGCCTGCCTGCCAGGCCGTTGCGGTGCACGTATGCGCCGCAACGTGCATTCACTGTTCGATGAGCAAGGCCACCACCACCCGTCGCCCCTCGCCGGCCAGAATGTTGAAGGTGCGGCAGGCGGCCTGTGTGTCCATGGTTTCCACACCAATCCGCTGATCGATCAGCCCCTGAAGCAGTGCCGGTCGCACAAACCGCAGCTTTTTTCCGCTGCCAAAGATCACCAGCTCCGGGGGCAATGGGGTCAGGGACAACATGGCATCGAAATGCCGCCGCTCCATTTGTCCGTGAATGGCACAGTCCCAGGCGGCCCGCTCTCCGGTGGATGCCAGCAGCATGCTGGTGGAAAAGCGCTCGCCGTTGACGGAGAACCACCCTTCGCCGTAGGCAGTGATGGTATTGGAGTCGGGTTTGTCAGCGTGCAGTTTCATGTGTATGCGCCCACGCGAGCCGGCCCGGACCAACCGGTCTGCGGGGCTGAACTGTGGTCAAATTGCGGGTTTTCCCCTTGACAGCGGCGCCGAATATAGCGGCATGCCGAGGTGCTTGGGTCGATCGTGCATTCTCGCTGCTGCAAGCAGGAGGGACTTTGAAAACCATCCAGAAATCCGCCAAGCTGGCCAACGTCTGCTACGACATCCGAGGTCCCATCATGGACGCGGCTCGCCGGATGGAGGACGAAGGGCACAAGATCATCAAGCTGAACATCGGAAACCTGGCGGTGTTCGGCTTCGACGCGCCCGAGGAAATCCAGCAGGACATGATCCGCAACCTGCCGAATTCCGCTGGCTATTCGGATAGCAAGGGGATCTTTGGTGCGCGCAAGGCGGTGATGCACGAAACCCAGACGCAGGGCGTCAAGGGCGTCACCCTGGACGACATCTATCTGGGCAACGGTGCGAGTGAACTCATCGTCATGGCGACCAATGCCCTGCTGGACGATGGCGATGAACTGCTACTCCCGTCTCCTGACTATCCGCTCTGGACGGCGGCGGTGAGCCTCTCGGGCGGAACGCCTGTGCACTACATGTGCGACGAGTCCAACGGCTGGATGCCGGATCTGGACGACATCCGCCGCAAGATCACACCGGCCACCAAGGGCATCGTGGTCATCAATCCCAACAATCCGACGGGTGCCCTGTATTCGGTCGAGCTGCTCCAAGCCATCGTCGGGATCGCGCGTGAGCACGGCCTGGTGATCTTTGCCGATGAGGTGTACGACAAGGTCCTCTACGACGGCGTGAGGCACACGGCGATTGCCAGCCTCTCCGACGATGTGCTGACGCTGTCGTTCAATTCGCTGTCCAAGAGCTACCGGTCCTGCGGTTACCGGGCTGGCTGGCTGGTGGTGTCCGGAGACAAGAAGCCGGCCAAGGACTACATCGAGGGCCTGAACATGCTCTCGAACATGCGGCTGTGCGCCAACGTGCCCGGCCAGTGGGCCATCCAGACGGCTCTGGGGGGTTACCAGAGCATCAACGATCTGGTCGGCGAGGGGGGCAGGCTGCGCAAGCAGCGCGACCTGGCTTACGAGCTGATCACGGCCATTCCCGGGGTTAGCTGCGTCAAACCCAGCGCTGCTTTGTACATGTTCCCGAAGCTGGACCCGACGATGTACCCGGTCGAGGACGACCAGCAGCTGTTTCTGGAGTTGTTGCAGGAGACGCGCGTGATGCTCGTGCAAGGCTCCGGTTTCAACTATCCGGACAACCAGCATTTCCGCATCGTGTTCCTGCCGCACGAGGACGATCTGCGCGAGGCGATCGGCCGGGTGGCGAAGTTTCTTGAGGGCTGGCGCAAGCGCCACGGCACCTGAGGGGGGGCATCAATCGCCGACACCGATTTCACGAATGCCGGTGGGTGACGCCACTACGATTCCAGATCCAGACAACCGCCTGGGTTGTTGAATTTTTGAACCGACCAATCACACATGAAACCGATCCAAGTGGGCCTGCTGGGCATAGGAACCGTGGGCAGCGGCACATTCAATGTGCTCAAGCGCAACCAGGAAGAAATCAAGCGCCGCGCGGGCCGCGGGATCGAGATCACGATGGTGGCCGACCTGGATGTTGCGCGGGCGCAGGCGCTGGTCGGGCCGGATGTCACGGTGGTCAACGATGCCCGTGCGGTGATTGCCAACCCGGACATCGACATCGTGGTGGAGCTGATCGGCGGTTACGGTATTGCGCGTGCGCTGGTCATGGAGGCCATTGAAGCTGGCAAGCATGTGGTGACCGCCAACAAGGCCTTGCTGGCGGTACACGGCACCGAGATCTTTGCTGCTGCATCGGCCAAGGGGGTGATGGTGGCCTTCGAGGCGGCGGTGGCAGGGGGCATTCCCATCATCAAGGCGCTGCGCGAAGGCCTGACTGCGAACAGCATCCAGTGGATCGCCGGCATCATCAATGGCACCACCAACTTCATCCTGTCCGAAATGCGGGACAAGGGTCTGGACTTCGACGTGGTGCTCAAGGAGGCACAGCGCCTGGGGTATGCCGAGGCCGATCCCACGTTCGATATCGAAGGTGTGGACGCCGCACACAAGGTGACGTTGATGAGCTCGATCGCCTTCGGCATCCCCGTGCAGTTCGACAAGGCGCACGTGGAAGGCATCACCCAGTTGAGCGCCACCGATATCCGATACGCCGAACAACTCGGCTACCGCATCAAGCTCCTGGGTATCACCCGGCGAACCACCGGCGGTGTCGAGCTGCGGGTTCATCCCACCCTGGTGCCGAGCAAGCGGCTGATCGCCAATGTGGAGGGCGCCATGAACGCGGTCGTGGTGCAGGGCGACGCGGTCGGCACCACCCTTTACTACGGCAAGGGCGCTGGCAGTGAGCCGACAGCCAGTGCGGTGATCGCCGATCTGGTGGATGTGACCCGCCTGCACACGGCCGACCCGCACCACCGGGTGCCGCACCTGGCCTTCCAGCCCGACGCCATGAGCGACCTGCAGGTGGTGCCGATGAGCGAGGTGGTGACAAGCTACTACCTGCGCCTGCGCGTGGCCGATGAGGCGGGTGTTCTGGCCAAGGTCACGGGGCTGCTGGCGGATGCCGGCATCAGCATCGATGCCTTGCTGCAGCGCCGGGCCGAGGATGTCAGTTCTACGACCGAGGGGGCGGGCGCTTCGTCCACCGATCTCATCATCCTGACGCACGAGACAAGCGAAGGCACGATGAACCGGGCGCTGGCCGACATGCAGGGCCTGTCGTCTGTGCTGGCGCCCATCACGCGCATCCGCAAGGAAGAGCTGAACTGACGGGCTGTTTCCCGGACCGAGTTGAACGCGCCGATGGTGGGCGCGATGGAACCCTGACATGCTGTATCTGTCCACGCGCGGTCATCCGGACCGCAAGCGCTTTTGCGAAATCCTGCTGGAGGGCCTGGCGCCCGACGGAGGTTTGTATCTGCCCGAGCACTATCCGCAGGTGGACGCCGCCACGCTGGCGCGCTGGCGCTCGGTGTTCAATGGCGGCGCCCCGGGGGGTTATGCCGCACTCGCGTTCGAGGTGCTGTCGCTGTATGTCGACGACATTCCGCCCGACGACCTGAAGGCGTTGTGCAACAAGACCTACACCGAAGCGGTGTACGGAACCGCCGCCATTGTTCCGCTCAAGCGCCTGGACGACGGGTTCCACCTCGAAGCCCTGTCCAATGGCCCGACGCTTGCCTTCAAGGACATGGCCATGCAGCTGCTGGGTAACCTGTTCGAGTATGAACTGGCGCGGCGCGGTGCATCGCTGAACATTCTGGGTGCCACCAGCGGCGACACCGGCAGCGCTGCGGAATACGCCATGCGGGGCAAACGCGGCGTGCGTGTGTTCATGCTGAGTCCGCACGGCCGCATGAGTCCGTTCCAGCAGGCTCAGATGTTCAGCCTGATGGACGAGAACATCCACAACATCGCCATCGAAGGTGTGTTCGACGACTGCCAGGACATCGTCAAGGACGTGAGCAGCGACCTGGCGTTCAAGCAGAAGTACCGCATCGGCACCGTCAACTCGATCAACTGGGCGCGGCTGCTGGCGCAGGTGGTGTACTACTTTGCCGGCTATTTCCAGGCGACGGAACCAGCCCCCACGCTTCCCGCTTCGCGTGGTTCGATGCCCCCCGAGGGTGCTGATTCGACTTGGGGCGACCCGGCGGTGAATCGTCCTCTCCCAGAGGTCAGTTTCACCGTGCCCAGTGGCAACTTCGGCAACGTCTGCGCTGGCCATGTTGCCCGCCAGATGGGCCTGCCTGTGGCACACCTGGTGGTGGCCACCAACGAGAACGACGTGCTCGACGAATTCTTCCGCACGGGTGTATACCGGGTTCGCGGCAGCGCCGACACCCACGAAACCTCCAGTCCGTCGATGGACATTTCCAAGGCAAGCAACTTCGAGCGCTTCGTGTTCGACCTGGTGGGGCGAGACGGAGCGCGGGTACAGGCGCTGTTCGGTACGGCACTGGCACGGGATGGTCGCTTCGAACTCGGTGCCGACCCTGCATTCCCAGAAGCTGCCAGCCGCTATGGATTCCGGAGCGGTCGGAGCACGCATGGCGACAGGCTGGAGACCATCCGCGCGGTGTACGAGCACTATGGCGTGATGATCGACACCCACACCGCCGACGGCGTGAAGGTGGCGCGCGCGCATGCCCAGGCGGGGGTTCCGATGATCGTTCTGGAGACTGCGCTGCCGATCAAGTTTGCCGAAACGATTGTGGAGGCGTTGGGCCGGCAGCCGGAGCGCCCTGCTGCGTTTGAAGGGATCGAAGCGTTGCCCAAGCGGGTGCAGGTGATGCCTGCGGACACCCAGCGTGTGAAAGACTACATTGCGGCACATTGCGAGGCCGCATGAAGGTCGTTGCGTTCGCTGGATTTTCCGGGTCGGGCAAAACCACCCTGGTCGAGCAGCTCATCCCCGCGCTGAAGCTGCGCGGGTTGCGGGTTTCTGTGGTCAAGCATGCCCACCACAAATTCGACGTTGACCACCCGGGCAAGGACACCTGGCGGCACCGCGAGGCAGGTGCCTTCGAGGTGGTCGCGGCTTCGCGCCACCGCATGGTGCTCATGCGAGAGTTCGAGCAACCCTGCGACCTGAGCGTGCACGCGCTGCTGGCCGAGGTGTACAGCGGTGTGGACTGGGTGATCGTGGAGGGCTTCAAGGACTGCAACCTGCTCAAGGTCGAGGTCTGGCGGCCTGCGGTCGGCAAGGCCGCCCTGTACCCGCATGATCCATTTGTGGCGGCCATTGCCACCGACAGCCCCGGTGCGCTGCCGGAACCGACCCAGCGGCCCGTGCTGGATTTGAACCGCGCCGACGACGTGGCGGGCTGGCTGGTCGACAATGGTGAACGGTTTGAATACGTGGCTGACGCTTATGCCTGATGGCTGACGGCGGTCTGGTCGTTCGATCCAGCCTTTTGATGCTCCGTCGCCCGAACACCATGACAGCACCCCTGCGCGCCCCCTTGCTGGACCTTGACGTTGCCCTGCAACGCCTGCTGGAGCAGGCCACGCCGCTCGATGGGCGCGAAGAGGCAGCTACCTTTGATGCCGACGGCCGGGTGCTTGCCGAGGATCTGGTATCGGCTTTGCAGGTGCCACCGCGCGACAACTCTTCCATGGACGGATACGCAGTGCGTAGCGCCGATGTGCTGCAGGCTGGCGCGGTGCTGCCTGTGTCGCAACGGATTGCAGCGGGCCATCCCCCGGAGCCCTTGCGTGCAGGCACCTGTGCACGCATCTTCACTGGTGCCCAGATGCCCCCCGGAGCAGACGCCGTGGTCATGCAGGAAGACACAGAGCCGGCGGGGGGTGACCCCCATGCGGTGCACGTTCATGTGGTTCCGGCGTGCGGTCAGTGGGTGCGCAAGGCGGGCGAAGATGTGGCGCTGGGCGCGGTGGTTCTGGAGCGCGGGCAGCGGCTCACGCCAGCCGAGCTCGGGCTGGCTGCCAGCCTCGGGCGCGCGCGGCTGAGCGTGGCTGCCCGGCCCCGCGTGGCCCTGTTCTCCACCGGGGATGAGCTCGTGATGCCCGGCGAGGTGCCACCCGAGTCCATGCCGGCCGGTGCCATCTACAACTCCAACCGTTTTTTCCTGCGCGCCATGCTGCACCGCATGGGCTGCGAGGTGAGCGACCTCGGCATCGTTCCGGACCGGCGCGAGGCCACGCTGGCAGCCCTCAAGACAGCAGCCGACCACCACGACCTGATCCTCACCAGCGGCGGCGTTTCAGTGGGCGAGGAAGACCACATCAAGCCGAGCGTGCAGCAGTTGGGATCGCTCGATCTCTGGCAGATTTCCATGAAGCCGGGCAAACCCTTTGCGTACGGTTCGGTGCGCCGCGACGCCGGAGCCGGTGCGGTGGGAGGCTCTGCCCACTTCATCGGCTTGCCCGGCAACCCGGTGTCCAGTTTCGTGACCTTCGTGCTGCTGGTGCGGCCGTTCCTGCTGACCCTGCAGGGCGTGAAGGCTCCCTCCGCGCTGGCCTTGCCCCGCCCGGTGATGCTGCCGGCCCACTACGCCATTCCCAAGCCCGACAAGCGCCGCGAGTTCCTGCGCGTGCGCCGCAACAGCCAGGGCGGTCTCGATCTGTTCCCCAACCAGAGCTCGGGGGTACTCACCTCGGTGGCTTGGGCCGACGGGCTGGTCGACAAGGCGGCAGGCCGGACCATCGCCCACGGGGATCTCGTTCCATTCATTTCGTTTGCAGATTGCCTCGCATGAAGGTCCACATCCGTTATTTCGCGTCGATCCGCGAAGCGCTGTCCACCGGCAGCGAAACCGTTGAAACCGCTGCTGGCACGCTGGGGGCGCTGCGTGACGAACTGATCGCACGCGGCGGTGCGCATGCCGAGGCGCTGGCCCGCGGGCGCGCCGTGCGCCTGGCGCTGAACCAGACCATGAGCGACGAATCCGCGCCGCTGGGCGAGGGCGCCGAGGTGGGGTTCTTTCCACCCGTGACCGGCGGTTGACCGGTCCGCTGCCCGTGCTGCCTTGGAGGGGCCATGCCATGAACGAACACGTCAGCATCCAGACCGAAGACTTCGACCTCAGCACCGAGGTGGCGCGTTTGCGTGCCCATCAGCCCGGCGTGGGCGCGGTGTGCAGCTTCGTGGGCACCGTGCGCGACCGCAACGACGGCCAGAGCGTGCAGGCCATGGAGCTGGAGCACTACCCCGGCATGACCGAGCGCGCCATCGAGGCCATGATCGATGAGGCACACAAACGTTTCGACATCCTGGGCGCCCGGGTCGTCCACCGCGTGGGCCCCTTGCAACCGCTGGACCAGATCGTGCTGGTGGCGGTGACCTCGGCCCACCGGGGCCAGAGTTTTCAGGCCTGCGAGTTCCTGATGGACTACCTCAAGACCCAGGCCCCGTTCTGGAAAAAGGAACAGACACCAGAAGGCGCCCGCTGGGTGGATGCCCGCGTGAGCGACGATGCGGCGTTGCAGCGCTGGGGCATCACGGCCAGCAACGCATGAGCGGGCAGGTCTGGCCGCTGCCGTTGGCGGACGACGAGATAGAGCGCATTGAACGCGCCACGCTGGAAGCAGTGGTGCCCGACCGGCTGGAGGCGCTGCCGGGCTGGCTGCTGCCGATGTTCGATGGCACCGTGGGCCGTGCACGGTCGGCCGTGCCGCTGAGTCACCAGCCGCCGGCACCGGGGCTTGTCGACACCATCGAGCAGCGCTACCGGCAGCATGGTTTCGAGCCGGCCTTCCGCCTGCCGGAACTTCCCACGTTTGACGCGTTTTGCCGGCGCCTGGGCGAACGGGGCTATTTGCGCGAGCAGCCGACGCTCACCCAGGTGGGTCGCGTGGCGGGTCTGCTGGCGTTGCACGATGGGCCAGCCGGAGAACTGCACGCCGCGCCGGACGACCAGTGGATGGCCATGTTCCTCGGCCCCGGGCTGGACCCGGTGGACGGTGCCAGCCGTTCCCGCGCCCTGGGGAGAGCCACAGGTACGCTCTTCGCCAGCGTGAGGGAGGCCGGTGCCACGGTGGCGTGCGGAGCGGCGGCTTTTGGCCATGGCTGGCTGAGCGTGCACGGCATGCGCACCGCAGCGGCACACCGGGGGCAGGGGCTGGCCCGCAGGGTGCTGATCGCCATGGCACAGGAGGCGCAGCGCCGCAGCATCGACAAGGTGTTCCTGCAGGTGGATGCCAGCAACGCCCCGGCGCTCGCGCTGTACCAGCGGGCCGGCATGGTCACCGCCTGGCCGTACGCCTACTGGCGCTGCGCTGCCTGATCCGCAGCCACGCCTCGGGCCGCCGCCGCCCGGTTCTTGATCTGCATCAGACGCGGTGCAGGCGCCCCGCCGCTGCGGTCAGGCGCGCTTGAAAATGCATGGATCAGCGCCAGATAGCCTGCAATCCACCCTTTTTCGGAGTGCCCCGGCATGCGAATCGACAAATTCACCACCAAGTTCCAGGAAGCCCTGAGCGAAGCGCAAACGCTCGCGCTGGGCAATGACAACGCCTACATCGAACCCGCCCATCTGCTGCTGGCCATGCTGCGGCAGCCGGATGGCCCGCAATCGCTGTTGCAGCGGGCTGGCGTGAACGTGGCTGGCCTGAGCAAGGCCACCGAAGCCGCCGTGAAGCGGCTGCCCGAAGTGCAGGGGCAGGACCAGGTGCAGGTGGGTCAGGAGCTGGCCAAGCTGTTGCAGGCCACCGAGAAGGAGGCCATCAAGCGCGGCGACCAGTTCGTGGCCAGTGAACTCTTTCTGCTGGCCGTGGCCGACGCCAAGGGCGAGATTGGCCGCATGGCGAACGAGAACGGCCTGTCGCGCAAGAGCCTTGAGAGCGCGATTGACGCGGTGCGCGGTGGCCAGAAGATGGATTCGCCCGAGGGTGAGAGCCAGCGCGAGGCGCTCAAGAAGTACACCCTGGACCTGACCGAGCGCGCCCGTGCCGGCAAGCTGGACCCGGTGATCGGCCGCGACGACGAGATCCGCCGCGCCATCCAGGTGCTGCAGCGGCGCAGCAAGAACAACCCCGTGCTGATCGGTGAGCCCGGCGTGGGCAAGACGGCCATCGTGGAAGGCTTGGCCCAGCGCATCGTCAACGGCGAGGTGCCCGAGAGCCTGCGCGACAAGCGCGTGCTGGTGCTGGACATGGCGGGCCTGCTGGCCGGCGCCAAGTTCCGGGGCGAGTTCGAGGAGCGGCTGAAGTCGGTGCTGAAGGAGGTGTCGCAGGACGAAGGCCGCATCATCCTGTTCATCGACGAAATTCACACCATGGTGGGTGCCGGCAAGGCCGAGGGCGCCATGGACGCGGGCAACATGCTGAAGCCGGCGCTCTCGCGCGG
>JALORL010000100.1 GCA_025458915.1 Hydrogenophaga sp. | reverse complement strand
GGCGTCGCCGTTGTCGGCGGCCACGATGGAGTAGGGCATCAGGTCGATGTCCTTCTGCACTTCCTTCTCGGTGAACTTGCGGCCGATCAGGCGCTTGATCGCGTACAGCGTGTTCTTGGGGTTGGTCACGGCCTGGCGCTTGGCGCTGGCGCCGACCAGCACTTCACCGTCTTCCTGGTAGGCCACGATGGACGGCGTTGTGCGCGCGCCTTCCGCGTTTTCAATCACCCTGGTGGTGTTGCCTTCCATGATGGACACGCAGCTGTTGGTGGTGCCCAGGTCGATGCCGATGATTTTTCCCATGTTTTGCTCCGTGAGAGGAAGAGTTGAATTGTTGAAGAGATGTGGATAACCGTGTGGATTTCAAGTGCGGCGGCTGTGCGCAGGCTGTGCTGCCGCTTGGCGCTTATTTCGGCGCCGCCACCGTGACCAGGGCCGGGCGCAGCACGCGGTCGGCGATCAGGTAGCCCTTCTGCAGCACGGCCACGACCGTGTTGGGTTCCTGGTCGGCGGGCACCATGCTGATGGCCTGGTGCTGGTGCGGATCGAACTTGCTGCCGCTGGCGGGGTCGATCTGCAGCACCTTGTGGCGCTCCAGTGCGCTCTTGAGCTGTTTCAGCGTGGCCTCGGACCCCTCGCGCAGTTGTTCGCGCGTGGCTTCCTGGATGGCCAGGCCGGCCTCCAGGCTGTCGGCCACGGCCAGCAGGCTTTCCGCGAAGCTCTCCACCGCAAACTTGCGCGCCTTGGACATTTCTTCGTCCGCGCGGCGGCGGGTGTTTTCGGCCTCGGCCTTGGCGCGCAGGAACTGCTCGGCCAGGTCGGCGTTCTGGGCCTTGAGCGTGCTCACTTCGTTGGTCAATGCGGCCAGGGCGTCGGCTTCGTTGGCGGCTGCTGCCGCTTCGGCTTCTTCGGGCCGCACATCGCCGGGTTGCGCGTGGGAGGCTGTCTGGGCGGAGTCGGCGGGGTTCGGGTTCTGGCTCATGAGGTCGTTCTGAATGGGCTGGAAAAGAGGCGCGATGCGGTCAATGGGCAACCACATGGGGTCTAAAAACCGGGGTTCAAGGGTGTTTCGGGCAAAAGTTCCCTGGGGCGGTGAAAATCACGGCTTTTCTACCGAGCGATCCCCATGAAACTGTTCCGCCACGGCCCGTCGGGCGCTGAAAAACCCGGCCTGATCGACGCCAGCGGCGTCCTGCGCGACCTGTCCGGGGTGGTGACCGACATCGCCGGCGCCACGCTGGCCCCGGATTCTATGGCCCGCCTCGCTGCGCTCGACCCCATGCGCCTGCCCGAGGTGCCGGCTGGCACCCGGCTGGGTCCCTGCGTGGGTGCGGTGGGCAACGTGATCGGCATCGGCCTGAACTACGCCGACCATGCGGCCGAAGCCGGCCTGAAGGCCCCGGGCCAGCCCATCGTGTTCAGCAAGCACAACAGCGCAATGAGCGGCCCGAACGATGACGTGTGGCTGCCACCCGGGTCACAGAAGCTGGACTGGGAGGTGGAGCTCGGGGTGGTGATCGGCAGCCGCGCCTGGCACGTGAGCGAGGCCGAAGCCCTGAACCATGTGGCCGGCTACTGCCTGGTGAACGATGTGTCCGAACGCGCCTACCAGATGGAGATGGAAGGGCAGTGGATCAAGGGCAAGAGCTATCCCACCCACTGCCCCCTCGGCCCCTGGCTGGTCACGCCCGACGAACTGGGCGACCCGCAGGCGGTCGATCTGTGGCTGGAGGTGAACGGTACCCGTCGCCAGAGCGGCAACACCCGCACCATGATCTTCGGCGTGGCCCACATCGTGAGCTACCTGAGCCGTTTCATGGTGCTGCAACCGGGCGATGTGATCGCCACCGGCACCCCGCCCGGTGTGGGCATGGGCCACAAGCCGCCGATGTACCTGAAGGCCGGCGACGTGATGGTGCTCGGTGCGCAGGGTCTGGGCGAACAGCGGCAGACGGTGGTCGACAGCCCCGCGCGGGGTTGATCGCAAGAGCCGGTCTCAGGCCCCCAGGCGCGCGTGCCCCGCGCCGGAAGCCGCTGTCCCGGTGGGCCGGCGGGCGGATGCCCGTGCCAGTTGCAGCGACCATTTGCCGGCAAACCGCTGCACATCCACCAGCCGCCCGGCCAGGTCGGCACCCAGCGCCGTGAGGCGGTAGCCATCGCCCCCATGCTCGACCAGGCGGGCAGCGCGCAGTTCCTTCAGGCGCGTGTTCAGGGTGTTGGGGGTCACGCCGCCGACGCTGTCCTGAAGAAGGCGGAACGTTTGGGGATGCCCGTCAGACAGCGCCCAGAGCACCCGGATCGCGTAGCGCGATTCCAGCAGTTCGAGCAACTGGGCCATGGCGGCATTGTCTCTGGCACTCATGCGTGTCTCCTGCGGCCGTGACGGGTCGCTCAAGCCACTATAGGTCAGGATGCCGCCGCTGCTGATCATTCGGCAGCGGTGTGCAACGCAGCAAAACGCTGGAAACGGGGCGAGTGTGCACTTCTGCGCAAAAAAACCCGCGGTACGGATCAATCCGGATTGACTTGCCCCGACGTTCAGCCGTTGTACACCTTCTTCAGCAACCGGATCAGCGTCCGGTACTCGGCCTGCGTGAGGTCGTGGGCGGCGTCCTGTTCCAGGGCGGAGGCCGTGGCCTGGGCCTGGCGTTGCAGCCGCGTACCGCCCGGCGTGAGGTGCAGACCCTGGGCCCGCCGATCGGTGGGGTGGGGCCGGCGTTCAATCAGCTCGCGCTTCTGCAATTCCTTGATCATGCCCACCAGGTTGGGCGGCAGGATGTCCAGCGTGGCGCAGATCTGGCGCGAGGTGATGCCCGGGTTGTGGGCCACCAGGGTGAGCACCGAAAAGTCCACCGGCCGCAGACCGTAGGGCGCCATCCGCTTGAGGAACACGCCGATGATGGTCAGTGCGGCCCGGCGGGCGTTGTAGCCCAGGAGGGATTCGAGGTAGCGGGTGTCGATGTCGGTGGGAGGAGCCTCGGCAGCGCTGGCGGACGGTGCGCTGGCGTCGGTTCTTCGGGCCCCCCGGGGGCGGCGCAGGTTGTTGGCGACGGTGCTGTCTGTCATGCCCCGGAGCATAGCGCGCTGCTGCTTTGCGCTGCGTCTTGACCGTGCTCCAGAGTGGCCTGCATGGCCCGCAGGCGGGTGTCGAATTCGGGCCATACCCAGCGCCAGAACGCCTGCCCGGCGGCCTGCCAGCGTGGCGTGTGGCTGCCTTCGGTGGCCATGATGCGTGCCCATGCCCACGCCATGAGCAGCAGCGCGGTGGCGCGCAGGAAGTCGTCGGCCAGCCAGTGGGGCGTGTCGGGCGCGGTCGCTGCGGACCGGGTGGCAGGCAACAACGCTTCTGCGGTGAAGCGGTCGAAGCGGTGCAGGGCTTCGCGTGCGCGCTCGGCCTGGGGGTGCTGGCCCAGGTCTGTGGCCAGGTCCTGCAGCAGGGCTTGCAGTGCGCAGCCGCCGTCCGGCAGCACCTTGCGCAGCAGCAGGTCGATGGCCTGGATTTCGTTTGTGCCTTCGTAGATCATGGCCACGCGTGCATCGCGCAGCACCTGCTCGATGCCCCATTCGCGCACGTAGCCGTGGCCGCCGAAGACCTGCAGGCAGGCGCTGGCGCCGGTGAAGGCCTGGTCGGTCCAGGCGGCCTTCAGCACCGGGGTGACGAGGGCGCACCAGCGGCTGGCGGCTTCGCGCCGGGCAGCGTTGGGGTGGTGCTTCTGAATGTCCAGTTCCACCGCCGTTCGGTAGGCCACCACCCGGCCGGCGTCGATCCAGGCGCGCTGGGCGTCGAGGATGCGGCGCATGGCAGGGTGCTGGTCGATGGTGTCTGCCTGACCGGTCTTGGCCACGCTGCCAGGTGCGCGCATCTGGCGGCGCTCCTTCGCATACGCATCGGCTTTCTGCCACGCGGCCTCCAGCAGGCCGATGCCTTGCAGGCCCACGTGCAGGCGCGCGGCGTTCATCATGACGAACATGGCGTTCAGGCCCTTGCCGGCTTCGCCCACGAGCCAGGAGACGGCTTCATCAAATCGCATGACGCAGGTGGGGCTGCCGTGCAGACCCATCTTTTCTTCGATGCGCTCGCACACCACGGCACTTCGGGTGCCGTCGGCATAGAACTTGGGCACCAGAAACAGCGACAGCCCTTTGGGGCCGGGCGGGCTGTCGGGCAGGCGGGCCAGCACCAGGTGCACGATGTTGTCGGTGAGGTCGTGTTCGCCGCCGGAGATGAAGATCTTGGTGCCGGAGAGGGTGTAGCGCCCGTCGGGCATCGGCACGGCCTTGGTGCGGCACAGGCCGAGGTCGGAGCCGGCGTGCGGCTCGGTCAGGCACATGGTGGCCAGCCATTCGCCGGTGGCGACCTTTTCCAGGTACTGCGCCCGCAGCGCGTCCGACGCGTGGTGCTTGATGCACTCGTACGCGCCGTGCAGCAGGCCGGGCGCCATGGTCCAGCCGTGGTTGGCGGCGCTGAGCATCTCGTACAGGGTGGCTTCGAGCACCGTGGGCAGGCCCTGGCCCCCGTCTTCCGGGGCACAGGCCAGTGCGGGCCAGCCGGCTTGCCAGAAAGCCTGGTAGGCGTCGCGGAAACCCGGCGGCATGGTGACGGTGCCGCCGTTCCATTGCGCACCGATTTCGTCGCCGCTGCGGTTGAGCGGCGCGACCACCTCGGCCACGAACTTGCCGGATTCTTCCAGCACCTGCTGCACCAGGTCGCTGTCCACCTCGGCGTGCGCTGGCAGTGCCTGCAGATGCTGCGGGGCCTGCAGCACCTGCTGCAGGATGAAGAACATGTCGGCGGTGCGGGGCTGGAAGGTGTTCATGGACGGGGTGTTTCTCAGGCCAAGGGGTGCTTCACAGGCACCGGGCCTTGATGTCTTCGGGAACCGGGACGGCCTTGATGCGGCTCGGGTCCTCGGGCAGGCGCACGCAGAAAGCGCGGGTTTCGGTGCCTTCGCACAGCACCGTGTCGCCGCGTTTCACCACATGCTTGTGGATGAACACCTTCTCGCGCCACTCGATGACGCTGGTGTGCACCTGCAGCCGCTCGCCATAGGTGGCGGGCTTCATGAACTTGGTGTGGATCTCCAGCAGCGGTGTGCCGATGATGCCGGTGGTCTTGACCAGTTCGCGCCACGGCGGCACTCCACATTGCACGAAGAAATTCAACGAGGCAGCATCCATCCACTTGCTGAAGTTGGGGAAGAAGACGATGCCGGCCGGGTCGCAGTCGCCGAACATCACGTCCACCTCAAAGACGACGGTCTTTGTCATTCGGAGAGTGCCTGACGGCTTGAGATGTCTATTCCAGAGATACCGCGGAACCGCCCTTCGACAAACTCAGGACGGGCCGCTGGCATCGCCCCCTTGAGGGGGTGACGCACCCAAGGTGCGGCGCGGGGGTGGGCCATCATCTTGGGGCCATGCGCAAGGCGCCATCCAGCCGGATGACTTCGCCGTTGAGGTGGCCGTTGCCGACGATGTGCGATGCAAGCTGTGCGAACTCCTCCGGTTTGCCCAGGCGCTGCGGGAACGGAATGCTTTTGGCCAGCGATTCCTGCACCAGCTCGGGCAGTTCCCTGAGCAAGGGCGTGGCGAACAGGCCCGGCGCAATGGTGCACACGCGAATGCCGTGTTGCGCCAGGTCGCGTGCCATGGGCAGCGTCATGCCGGCCACCCCGGCCTTGGAAGCGCTGTAGGCCTGCTGGCCGACCTGACCGTCGAAGGCAGCCACGCTGGCGGTGAACACCATCACGCCGCGCTCGCCGTCGTCCAGCGGGTCCAGTTTCGCGCAGGCCGCAGCAAACAGGCGGGCCGCGTTGTAGGTGCCGATCAGGTTCACGTTGACCACGCGGGCGAAGTCCTGCAACGGCGCGGCGCTGCCATCCTTCTGCACCACGCGCTTGGCGCTGCCGATGCCGGCGATCTGCATCAGGATGCGCGCCGGGCCGTGGGCGGCGGCAGCGGTTTCGATGGCGGCCTGCATGCTCTCGGGCAGGCTCACGTCGCACTGCACGGCCACACCGCCGATGTCGCGGGCCACGCGCTGCGCGTTCTCCAGGTTCAGGTCCAGCACGGCGACCTTGGCACCGAGGCGGGCGAGTTCGCGGGCGGTGGCTTCGCCGAGGCCGGAGCCACCGCCGGTGACGAGGGCGGCGTGTCCGTGGATGTTCATGCTTCGGTCCTTTCGGGTTTGAGGATGGCGTGCAGCGTGTCGTCGTGCAGGTGCTGCACGGTGTCGGCCCGGTGGGCCAGCACGGCACGCTGGTTGATGGAGCCCTTGTCGGTCACTTCGCCGCGGTCGATGGTGGGTGGATCGGCCAGCAGGCACAGGCGCGCAATGCGGTTGGCGCTGCCGGTGGCGGACTTGGCCAGCTCGTTCACCACGCGCTGGAAGTGCGCGAGCACCGGTGCGCTGTTCAGCACGTCGTGCAGGGAAGCCTCGGCGCCCAGGCCGCTGAGCGCGCGCACCGCTGGCGTGGGGAACACCATGGCGCCCACCTCCTTCATGTTCAGGCCAGTGAGCACCACGTCCTGCACGTAGGGGGCGCCGGCGGCAATGATCCTGGCGCGCAGCGGGCCCACGCTCACGAAGGTACCGGTGGCGAGCTTGAAGTCCTCGGCAATGCGGCCGTCGAATTTCAGGCCCTGGTGGATGTCGGTTTCGTCGATCCATTTCACCGCGTCGCCGGTCTTGAAGAAGCCTTCTTCGTCGAAGGCTTCGGCGGTTTCGGCCGGCATGCGCCAGTAGCCGGGCGTGATGTTCGGGCCGCGGTAGCGCACCTCGGTCTTGCCGTCGGTGTCCACCAGCTTGAGTTCGAGGCCCGGCGTGGGCAGGCCGAGGTCGCCGGCCTTCACGCTGGGGCTGGTGATGAAGATGCCGAAGGGCCCGGACTCGGTCATGCCCAGGCCGGTACCCATCACGATGCGTTCGCCGATCTCGGCTTCCTGCACCGCGTGCAGCGCATCCCACACCGGCTGGGCCAGCGCGGCGCCGGCGTAGAAGAACATGCGCAGGCGGGACAGCAGCGTCTTGCGCAACTGTTCGTCGGTCTTCATGGCATTGGCGATCGCCTCGAAGCCGGTGGGCACGTTGAAGTACACGGTGGGCGCAATCTCGCGCAGGTTGCGCAGTGTGTCCCCGATGAGCGCCGGGGTGGGCTTGCCGTCGTCAATGTAGAGCGTGCCGCCGTGGAACAGCACCATGCCCACGTTGTGGTTGCCGCCAAAGGTGTGGTTCCAGGGCAACCAGTCCACCAGCACCAGCGGGCTCTCGGCCAGCACCGGCATGGAAGCGGCCATCTGTTGCTGGTTGGCGCACCACATGCGCTGGGTGTTGATGACGGCCTTGGGCATCTTGGTCGAGCCCGAGGTGAACAGGAATTTGGTGATGGTGTCTGGCCCGGTGGCGGCCACGGCGGCGTCCACTGCGGGCGTGGCTTCGGTGGCCAGCAGTTCGGCAAACGCGGTGGTGGTGCGGCCGGGCACCTGGCCTTCGGTGGTCACCAGCTCCACGCCGTCGCCCAGGGTGGCCAGCATGGCGCGGCTGTAGCGCTGCGCGTCGCTGGCGAACACCAGGCCGGGTGTGAGCGTTTTGACCACGTGGTGCAGCTTGTCGAAGTCCTGGCTCAGCAGCGAATACGCGGGCGAGGTGGGGCAGTAGGCAATGCCGGCATAGACACAGCCCAGAGCCAGCAGCGCGTGTTCCAGGTCGTTCTCGCTCAGGATGAGGACCGGCCGCTCGGCCGACAGGCCGCGGTTCAGAAGGGCCTGGCCGATGCGCCGCGCGGCGTCCAGTGCCTGCGCAAAAGTGACGTGCCGCCAGGCGCCGGCGCTGCCATCGGCGTTCTTCGTGCGGCGGGCGAACAGGGTCTGGTGGGGCTTGGTGTGCGCCCAATGCACCAGCCGGTGCGTTCAGGGTAGGGCGGCAGGGTCTTGTCGGCGCAGAGGTAGTGCACGCCGTTGGCACCGTCGCGCAGCGTGGCGCGGGTGACACCGAAGGTGAGGGGACGGTATTTCGCTGCGTTCATGGTGTCTCTGTGATGTTGTCTTTGTCCAAAAAATGCCTGGCCTTCGGTCGGCGCGAGTGCCTGCTTCCAGAGATGCCGCGGAACCGGCTTTGCCGGGCCGCAGGCATCGCCCCCCTCCGGGGGGTGACGCCGAAGGCGGCGCGGGGGGCGCGACGAAAGTCGCCCCTCAGCCTCGCGGCGCGGGGGGAAGCGGCGTCAGTCGCGGCTCACTTTGTTCGCGCGACCCTCGAGAAACGCGCGCACCCGTGTTTTCGCTTCGGGGTCACTTTGCGCAATCGCGGCCATCATGGCTTCGGTGAGGTAGCCCTGGTCGGCCGGTTGTTCGGCAATGCGCGGCAGCGCGTGCATCAGCGCGTAGTTGGTGAGCGGA
>JALORL010000099.1 GCA_025458915.1 Hydrogenophaga sp. | reverse complement strand
GGCTCCAGCACCGGCGGCGGCAGCTGGCCGCTGGTGCGCCCGTCGCGGTCGCTGGTGAAGTAGTAGCCCAGCACCACCGGCCGGTTCTGCAGGCTGCGCTGGAAGCGCGCATCAAAGTCCAGTTCGGGCCGCAGCCGCTCCAGCTGTTCGGGCAGGCCCGGCACGCCAGCCAGCGGCCCGGCTGCGAGCTGCTCCAGCTGGCGCAGGCCGGAACTGTTGTCCGGCTCGGCCAGCACCATGTCCATGCCCAGCAAGGCAATGCGGTGGTCGTCGAACAGCGTGTCCACCAGCCGCGCAAGGTGGTCGCGCGACCAGGGCCAGCGGCCCACCTCGGCCAGGCTCTTTTCATCGATGTCGACGATGACGACGCGCTCTTCGAGCGTGCCGGACAGCGTGGCGTTGAGCCGGACGTCGTAGAGGATGTTGTCGAGGCGCTGCAGAAAGCCCAGCGGCCAGGCGCCCACCGCGTGCATCAGCGCAAACAGCAGCGGCAGCAGGGTGACAGCGATGCGCGTGCTGCGCCGGCTCAGGAATGGCACCGGATGGTGGCTCCGATGAACCGCAGGACGGGGGGCAGACCTGCGGTGGGGCGTGTTGCGGAAGTGGCTGGCGGAGGCGGTTTACTTCTGGATGAACTGCATCTGCGTGCCGGCCAGCTCGATCAGGTCGCCATGCCGCAGCTCGGTGGCTTCGGTCCCGATGGGCTTGGCATTGATGGTGGGGCGGGTCGTGCCTTCCACCAGTGCCACCACATACCCATGCGGGCGCCGGGTGATGGCGGCCACCGCCACACCGGGCTTGCCGATGGTGGTGACCACCTTGACCAGCGGCACCTCACGGCCGGCAGCCGCCCCGGACATCACCTTGATGGCTGCGTTGCCCACGGCGGCAGCGCCCAGGGGAGCCGGAGACGAGGGCCGCGGCTCGACCACGGCGCCGGAGTTGATCACCATGGTCTTCTCGTGCTTGTCCGAGAAGTTGTCGTTGACGAACTTGATCTTGTATTTGCCGATCTCGACCGTGTCGCCGCTTTGCAGCTGCTGCTTCTTGATCGCCTTGCCGTTGACGTAGGTGCCGTTGGTGCTGTTGAGGTCTTCCAGGAACACATCGGCGCCCGACATCTGCATCACCGCGTGCTCGCCACTGACCGCCAGGTTGTCAATCACGATGTCGTTGTAGGGCCTGCGCCCGAGAGTCGTGCGGTCTTTGGTGAGCTGCACTTCCTTCATGACGACACCGTCAATCGAAACGATCATTTTCGGCATGGCCGACTCCTGTGGACTCTGTAGAACGGATACTGAAAAGCGGTCATTGGCCCAGCATGCGTGACAGCAGGCCCTTGCGTGCGGGCTTGCTCTTGGCGGCTGCCAGTATGACCGAAATGTTATCGCGGCCGCCACTGTCATTGGCGGCATCAACCAGGGCGTTGGCTTTTTCCTCCAGCGTGCCGGCGGTCACCAGCACGGCGGCCATGCGTTCGTCGCTGAGCATGTCGCTCAGGCCGTCGGAGCACAGCAGGTAGAGGTCGCCATCCTCGACGCGGAATTCGTTGACCTCCAGCAGCACGGTGTCCTCCACGCCCAGCGCCCGCGTCACGAGGTTCTTGTGGGTGGCGTACTGGGCCTGCTCGGGCGTGATCAGGCCGGCGTCGAGCTGCTCCTGCAGCAGGGAATGGTCGCGCGTGAGCTGGGCGAAGTTGCCGCCGCGCAGGCGGTAGCAGCGCGAATCGCCCACATGGCCGATCAGGGTGCGGGCGTCCTGGAACACCCCCATGACCAGGGTGGTGCCCATGCCGGCGTACTGCGGCTGCGAGTTCGCCGCATTGAAGATGGATCGGTTGGCGTTGTCGATGCAGATTTCCATGGCGCGCTTGATTTCGCGCGCGCTGGCCTGGGAGCCGCCTTCGGACAGCCATCGGCCCAGCTCGCTGCGCACGAAGGTGGTGGCCATGGCGCTGGCCACTTCGCCCGCGTTATAGCCGCCCATGCCGTCGGCCAGGATGGCCACGTGGTTCTCCGGGTCGAGCGCGACCGAGTCCTCGTTGTTGTCCCGCACCATGCCGGTGTCGGTGAGGCTGAAGTACTCGAAGTTCATCGGGGGGCGGCGGGAAAGCGTTGGGTGCTCGACGGCTCGGCAGCGGAATCCCTGGGCAGCACGGCGGTGGTGTCGAAGGCGTCGGCCGGGGCGTCTGCGGCAGAGGGAGGCGGCATGACCGGGGAGGAGGAGGAGTGGGGAGCAGCAGGCGGCAATGCCGAACCCACCCGACGCAGCGCTTCGGCCAGCTCGGCGCCGGTCTGGGGCCGCGCATCGGGAGATTTCGCCAACAGCCGATCGAGTATATCGGCCACGTCCTGCGGCAATTGAGGGCGCAGGCTGCGCACGCTGGGCGCTGGCTGGTTGGCGATCTGGTACATCAGGGCCGCCATGGAATCGCCGCTGAGCGGCAGGCGGCCGGTGAGCAGCTGGAACAGCGTCACTCCGAGCGAATACAGGTCGGAACGGCCATCGATCCGCCGCCCCGCCAGCTGTTCGGGCGACATGAAGCTGGGCGTTCCCAGCACCATGCCGGTCTTGGTCTTGCTGGCGTCGGTAATGCGCGCAATGCCGAAATCGGTGACTTTCACCGATTGGGTGGCGGGGTCGAACATGATGTTGGCGGGCTTGATGTCGCGGTGCACCACATTCTGGCGGTGGGCATAGTCCAGGGCCAGCGCCACCTGCTCGCCGATGCGAAGAACCGCGTCAACGGCAAGCAGGCGGCCTTCGCGGGCGTGGTCGAGGAGGTCCTTGCCGGCCAGGAATTCCATGGCGATGTACGCCAGATCGTGCTCTTCACCGGCGTCAAAGATGGTGACGATGTGCGGGTGCTGCAGGCGGCCGGCGGTTTCGGCCTCGCGGAAGAAGCGTTCCCGCGCTTCCTGCAGTTCCAGGCCTTCGAACTCGGCGCCCAGTGCCAGGGTCTTGATGGCCACCACCCGACCGATCTTCGGGTCGCGCCCCTGGTACACCGTGCCCATGGCGCCTTTGCCCAGCTCTTTCTCCAGCTGGTAGCGGCCCAGCATGGGCTTCTCCACCCCAGCGTCGCCCAGCAACAGCATGCCGCCGGGGTGCGCCGACGCGGCGCCCAGGATCACGGTTTCCGACAGATTGCGCGCACGCACCAGCCGGCGGGCCACCTCGCGGTCGTTCGGGTCCAGGTCGGCCATGTGGGCATACACCGCTTCGGCCTTGTTGAACTGCCGCTTGCGCTCGTGGTCCAGTGCGAGCTGCTGGAGGTTCTGCATCAGTTCCGGGCTGTGCGGCACACGGCGGAAGCGGTCGAAGGCCATGTCCAGCTGACCCTGACCCAGCAGGGCCAGACCCATCATGCGGTTGGTCTCGGCGGATTCGCGGTCGGTGTTGCGCTTGCCGGCTTCGGTGACCAGGAAACGGCGGGTGGTGATGGCCGCATGACCGATCAGCAGCAGCGTGGCGGGAAACACCAGTTGCAGCCACAGCGATGCGGACGTGAGCAGGGTGTACTGGGTGCCCAGCAGCGCGAGGAACAGCGCGCCCGTGATCCATGCACTGGCGGCCGCTCCCAGCCGGGGTACGCCGCCCACCACATACAGGGCCACCCCCAGCAGCGAACCGAGGACAGCCAGGCCGGCCCAGGCCGGTTCGGTGACGAAGTGACCGCCCAGCAGACTGGCAGTGGTATGGGCCACGGTTTCCGCCGGTGACATCGCCGGCGACAGTGGTGTGGCAAAGGTGCTGCCCACACCGGCTGCCGTAGCGCCAATGATCACGATCTTGTCGGCGTACTTGCTGGCAGGAATGCTGCCGGTGAGCACGTCGAAGAACGCGTCCTGGGAAAAGGCGGGCTCGCTGCCGCGTGGCGGGAAGAAGCGCGGCAGCAGCACGGCGCTGGCATCGGTTGGCACCAGCAGGCCGCCGAGCTGCAGGCCCTCCGGTGTCGGGCCCATGTCCTGCACCGTCAGGTTGAGGCTGTGGGCGGCAATGGCCAGCCCCATCGACGGCACGGCCAGCCCATCGAATGCAACCAGCAGGGGTTCGCGCCGCACCACCCCATCGGGATCGGTGATCTGGTTCAGGTGGGCCACCGCGACCGCCCCTTCGCCCAGGCTGGCCAGCGGCTGCTGGCTGCGGAAGGCGGGCAATCCCAGGCCCGCGGCGTTGCCCAGGGCATTGCGCCGGGCAAACGCAGGCAGCGGTGCATCGGGCCGCCCCTGGGGTTCACCGAGACTAAACAGGGAAGGCAGGATCACGTTGCCGGCACTGCGGATGCTCTGCGCCAGCCGGGCGTCGGCATCCAGCCGCTGTTCAGCATCGGCAATGAAACCCTGGATCTGCGCCCGCGCTGTGTCGCTCAGATCGTCGATGGGCGGTTGCGCTGCGGCACTGCCGTCGATGCGGCCGCGCAGCGTGCGCAGCTCGTCCAGGCCCCGGTCGGTCTGGGGCTCGAAAAAAAGGGCGGTGTGCGCGATGGTTTTTGCGCCGGCCGCGCTCAGGCGGTCGATCAGCTGGGCGTGCACCTCGCGCGGCCAGGGCCAGCGCCCGATGTTGGCCACGCTGCGGTCGTCAATGGCGATGACCGCGATGCGGTCGCTGGGCCGGCGGTCGTGCTGGCCCATGGCCCAGTCGTAGAAGCGGCGCTCCAGCGTGCCCAACAGGTCGGTGGACAGGTGCAGCGCCAGCGCGAGCAGCATGACCGCCAGGCCCACCCCGGTGTCGGACCGCCACAGCGGTGGACGCGCTTTAGACGCTTTTCGGGATCGCGGGGTGGACAAGCATCACCTGGCAGGTAGGGTGGGGAACAAGCAAAACGGACGGCCGGAACGCAGGGGCAGCAGGCCGCACCGCGCTGTTGCATTTTGTTTCAAATCCCGCAAATCCCGCCTGCACTCAAGTTTGAACGCATATTAAAAGCTTCGTTTCTAATCCGGACGAAAAAAAAGGCAACGCAAGCGTTGCCTTTTTCACACGCCGCAGCGTCTTGTCGGATTTACAACTGGGCCTTGAGCAGCTTGCCCAGTTCCGAAGGATTGCGGGTGATGATGAAACCCGACTCTTCCATGATGGCCAGCTTGGCGTCAGCCGTGTCGGCACCCCCGGAGATCAGGGCGCCCGCATGGCCCATGCGCTTGCCGGGCGGCGCAGTGACGCCCGCGATGAAGCCCACGATGGGCTTCTTCATGTTCGCCTTGCACCACTGGGCGGCTTCGGCTTCGTCGGGTCCACCGATTTCGCCAATCATGATCACGGCATCGGTGTCCGGGTCGTCGTTGAAGGCCTTCATCACGTCGATGTGCTTGAGACCGTTGATGGGGTCGCCACCAATGCCCACGGCGCTCGACTGGCCCAGACCGACTTCGGTCAGCATGGCCACGGCTTCGTAGGTTAGCGTGCCGGAGCGACTCACCACGCCGATGCGGCCCTTGCGGTGGATGTGGCCGGGCATGATGCCGATCTTGATTTCGTCGGGCGTGATCAGGCCGGGGCAGTTGGGGCCCAGCAGCAGGGTCTTCTTGCCGCCGGCGGCTTCCTTGGCCTTCATCTTGTTGCGCACCATCAGCATGTCCTTGACCGGAATGCCCTCGGTGATGCAGATGGCCATGTCCAGATCGGCTTCCACCGCTTCCCAGATGGCATCAGCGGCGCCTGCTGGAGGCACGTAGATCACCGACACGGTGGCGCCGGTCTGCTGGGCGGCTTCCTTGACGGAGGCATAGATCGGGATGTTGAAGATCGACTCACCGGCCTTCTTGGGGTTCACCCCGGCCACGAAGCAGTTCTTGCCGTTCGCGTATTCCTGGCACTTCTCGGTGTGGAACTGACCCGTCTTGCCCGTGATGCCCTGGGTGATGACCTTGGTGTCTTTGTTGATGTAGATCGACATGTGTGTTCTCCGGGCTGGGGCTTACTTCACTGCAGCCACGATTTTGGTCGCGGCTTCGGCCATGGTGTCGGCCGCGATGATGGGCAGGCCCGATTCGGCCAGCATCTTCTTGCCCAGCTCTTCGTTCGTGCCCTTCATGCGCACCACCAGCGGCACGTTCAGGTTCACGGCCTTGCAGGCGGTGATCACGCCGGTGGCGATGGTGTCGCACTTCATGATGCCGCCGAAGATGTTGACCAGAATGCCTTCGACCTTGGGGTTCTTGAGCATGATCTTGAAGGCCTCGGTCACCTTCTCGGGGGTGGCACCGCCGCCCACGTCCAGGAAGTTGGCCGGCTCGCCGCCGAACAGCTTGATGGTGTCCATGGTGGCCATGGCCAGCCCGGCGCCGTTGACCAGGCAACCGATGTTGCCGTCCAGGCTGATGTAGGCCAGGTCGAACTTGGAGGCTTCCACTTCGGCCGGGTCTTCTTCGTCCAGGTCGCGGAAAGCCACGATTTCAGGGTGGCGGAACAGCGCGTTGGCGTCGAAGTTGAACTTCGCATCCAGGGCCATCAGGTTGCCCTTGGAGTCGCAGTTCAGCGGGTTGATTTCCACCAGCGACGCGTCGGTGTCCATGTAGCACTTGTAGATCTTGGCGAAGATGTCCACCGCCTGGTCCACGGAAATGCCGGTCAGGCCAATGGCGGCAGCGACCTTGCGCGACTGCGCTTCGGTGATGCCGGCCAGCGGATCGATCATCTCGGTGACGATCTTCTCGGGCGTGGAGTGGGCCACTTCCTCGATGTCCATGCCGCCTTCGCTGGAAGCGATCAGGGCCACCTTCTGCGTCGCGCGGTCGGTGACCAAGGACACGTACAGTTCATTCTTGATGTCGGCGCCGTCTTCAATATAGAGGCGACGCACTTTCTGGCCTTCGGGCCCGGTCTGGTGCGTGACCAGCTGCATGCCCAGGATCTCGCTGGCGCGGGCCTTGACGTCGTCAATCGATTTGGCCACCTTCACGCCACCGCCCTTGCCCCGGCCACCGGCGTGGATCTGAGCCTTGACCACCCACACCGGGCCGCCCAGTTTTTGTGCGGCCTCAACCGCCTCCTGCACCGTGAATGCCGCGATGCCACGCGGCACCGGCACACCAAATTGACGCAAGATTTCCTTGCCTTGGTACTCGTGAATTTTCATGAGGTCTCTCTCAGACTGGGGGTTTCTTTTGCCCGGCCGACAGGCAGGCGGCGGGCGCACAGGCACTGGACACAGCAACCGCGGAATGTATCATGCTGCGTTGCACCAACCTGGTTCGCCCCGATGTGGGGCGGCGACCGGAGTATGGTGGTTCCCCCTGAATCTCAACTGACAAGGCGCAGCGCATGGCCAAGGTATTCATCGACGGCGAGGCCGGCACCACGGGCCTGCAGATCCGGGAACGGCTGGCGCAGATGCCGGCGGTCGAGCTGATCAGCATCGCACCCGAGAAACGCAAGGACCCCCTCGCCAAGCGCGAATGCATGGCCCGGGCCGACCTGGTGATCCTGTGCCTGCACGACGACGCGGCCCGCGAGTCGGTGGCCATGGTTGACACGCTGCCGGGCCGCCAGCCCAAGATCATCGACGCTTCCACCGCCCACCGCACCGCACCGGGCTGGGTGTTCGGCTTCCCGGAGCTCGCGCCTGGTCAGCGCGACGCGGTGGCGAACGCGACCCGGGTGGCCAACCCGGGCTGCTACGCCACCGGTGCGATCGCCATGCTGCGCCCGCTGATCGACGCCGGTGTGCTGCCCGCCGACCATGCGGTGTGTCTGCCGGCGGTGAGCGGCTACAGCGGCGGCGGCCGCACCATGATCGAAGCCTACGAAAGCGGGAATGCGCCGGCCCACGAACTGTATGCGCTGGGCCTGAAACACAAGCACATTCCGGAAATCATGGCCTACACGGGCCTGACCCGCCGGCCGATCTTCATCCCGGCCGTGGGCAACTTCCCGCAGGGCATGCTGGTGGAACTTCCGCTGCACCTGGACCTGCTGCCGGGCCAGCCGACCCCGTCCGACCTGCAAGCGGTCTATGCCAAACACTACGCCGGCAGCGAATGGGTGAGCGCCGAGCCGGCCACCGACGAAGGCAAGCTTGATGCCCTGGCGCTGAAGGACACCAACCGGCTGGAGATCCGCGTGTTCGGCAACGCCGACGCCCGGCATGCGGTGGTGGTGGCCCGCCTGGACAACCTGGGCAAAGGCGCCAGCGGCGCGGCGGTGCAGAACCTGCGGCTGATGCTGGGCGTCTGAACCAACCGCCGGCCGATCTCGCGGTCCCCGCCGGGTGGGTCCTGGTGGGTCAGTCTTCCGGGCAGTCGTCGTCGGCACCCTTGACGACGCTGCGTACCGCTTGTGCGCTGAAGCCCCGGGTGAGCAGGAAGCGCACCTGGCGCGCACGCGCATGGGCGTCGTCTGCCACCTGCCCGAACTTCTTGCGCCAGACCTCCCGGGCGCGGGCCTCTTCGGTTTCCTGAAGCCGGGCGACCGCTTCGGCCACTGCCTGGGCATCCAGACCCTTGGCCTGCAGCTCCTGCTTCACCCGGGCCGCACCCAGACGCGGGGCGCGCCGGTGCAACACCGACTCCACCACCCGCTGCTCGTTGATGAAGCCCTTGGCCTGGAGCTCGTCCAGCGCCCGGTTAAGTTCGCCGGCCTCGGTTTCGTGGGGCGCCAGCTTGCGCTGCAGCTCGGCCCGCGAGTGCTCACGCCCAGCCAGCAACCGCAGCGCCCGGCCCTTCAGGGAAGGCTGGTCAAAGCCCATGCGTTCCCCGGCTCAAGGGTTGGTGGGCGCTGGGCTGCGCGAGCGTCATTCGGCTGCAGGGGCTTTCTCGGCCTTGTCAGCCTTATCGGCTTTCGGTGCCTTGTCGGCCTTGCCGCCCTTGGCCGGTGTCTCGACCTCGTCCACCGGCAGCAGCGGGACGCCCAGTTCGGCGCGCACCTTGTTTTCGATCTCGATGCGCAACTCGGGGTTTTCGCGCAGGAATTCGCGCGAGTTGTCACGGCCCTGGCCGATCTTCTCGCCGTTGTACGCGTACCAGGCGCCCGACTTTTCCACCACCCGGTTGGCCACGCCCAGGTCCAGAATTTCGCCCTCGCGGCTGATGCCCTCGCCGAACAGGATGTCGAACTCGGCAGTCTTGAATGGCGGCGACACCTTGTTCTTCACCACCTTGACCTTGGTCTCGTTGCCGATCGAGTCCTCGCCCTTCTTGATGGTGCCGGTGCGCCGGATGTCCAGGCGGACCGAGGCGTAGAACTTCAGCGCGTTGCCGCCGGTGGTGGTCTCGGGGCTGCCGAACATGACGCCGATCTTCATGCGGATCTGGTTGATGAAGATGACCATGCAGTTGGTCTTCTTGATGTGTGCTGTGAGCTTGCGCAGCGCCTGGCTCATCAGGCGGGCCTGCAGGCCGGGCAACGAGTCGCCCATTTCGCCTTCCAGTTCGGCCTTGGGCGTGAGCGCGGCCACCGAGTCGACCACGATCAGATCCACCGCGCCGGAGCGCACCAGGCTGTCGACGATCTCGAGCGCCTGCTCGCCGGTGTCGGGCTGGGAAATCAGCAGGTCCTGCAGGTTCACGCCGAGCTTCTGCGCGTACTGGATGTCCAGCGCGTGTTCGGCGTCCACGAAGGCACAGGTGCCGGCCAGCTTCTGCATCTCGGCGATCACCTGCAGCGTCAGCGTGGTTTTGCCAGACGATTCCGGGCCGTAGATCTCGACCACCCGGCCGCGCGGCAGACCACCGACGCCCAGGGCAATGTCCAGGCCCAGCGAACCGGTGGACACCACCTGGATGTCCTCGATGGCCTCGCCTTCGCCCAGCCGCATGATGGTGCCCTTGCCGAACTGTTTTTCAATCTGGGCCAGGGCCGCCTGCAGGGCCTTGGCCTTTTCGCTGTTGAGGGGGTTGTTCTTGACGGCTGCGTCCATGGGGCTAGCTCCTGAGCGGGTTGTGTGATGAGTGGGCGTTCGCTTCACTGGCTTGTATTTGCGTACAGGCTGGATGCTTGAACAGCAGTTTACAGGCTTGTTGAATGTTAAACGTCTGATTTTTGGTCAGTCTGCCTTACCATTTAACGGCATGAACAATACCCCCCTGCCACCCGATGACCGCTGGCGCGCCGGGCACCTCGGCCGCCTGCTCGGCCATGCCATGCGGCGCTTCGACGAGCGGGTGCTGACCCTGATGGCCCGCAACCCCGACGTGCCGCTGGCCCTGTCCAACCTGGCCGCGCGCGACCAGATCGGTGCCGCCCACATCCACATCACCCGGCACCTGGCGCTGCAGGGTTCGCGCCTGACCGATCTGGCCCAGCGCGCCGGCATGAGCAAGCAGGCCATGGGCGACCTCGTAACGCAGTGCGAAGCCTGGGGCCTGGTGCGGCGCGAACCCGACCCGCTGGACGCGCGCGCGCGCCGCATCGTCTTCACCGATACCGGCCTGCTGTGGCTGGAGGCGTTCCGGCAGGCCGTGACCCGCGCCGAGGCCGAATTCCACACCCAGGTAGGTACCGACGTGGCCACCGTGGTGGCGCTGGGGCTGGAGGCCTACGCCTTCCGCTGAAACCCGGGCACACCACAGCGGCGGGGGCTCCTAGAATCCTCCTCACAACGAGGAGACACCGATGCGCATCCTGATTGCTGAAGACGACCAGGTTCTGGCCGATGGCCTGCTCCGCAGCCTGCGCGCGGCGGGCGCCGCGGTGGACCACGTGGCCAGCGGCACCGAAGCCGATGCAGCGCTCATGACCAACAACGAGTTTGACCTGCTCATCCTCGACCTGGGCCTGCCGAAGCTGCACGGGCTGGAGGTGCTCAAGCGGTTGCGTTCGCGCGGCTCCGCGTTGCCGGTGCTCATCCTCACGGCGGCCGACAGCATCGAGGAGCGGGTGAAAGGGCTGGACTATGGTGCCGACGACTACATGGCCAAGCCGTTCTCGCTGCAGGAGCTGGAAGCCCGGGTGCGCGCCCTGACACGCCGGGGCATGGGCGGCACCACCAACACGATCAAGCACGGCCCGCTGGAATACGACCAGGCGGGTCGCGTGGCCACCATCGACGGCAAGATGGTGGAGCTGTCCGCCCGCGAACTGGGTCTGCTGGAAGTGCTGCTGCAGCGCGCCGGCCGCCTGGTGAGCAAGGACCAACTGGTGGAGCGGCTGTGCGAATGGGGCGAAGAGGTGAGCAACAACGCCATCGAGGTGTACATCCACCGGCTGCGCAAGAAGATCGAGAAGGGGCCGATCCGCATCGCAACGGTGCGTGGGCTGGGCTACTGCCTGGAGAAGATTTGAACCCCCCCGCGCCGGCTTCGCCGTCACCCCCCCAAGGGGGGGCGGCGCACTGCGGCCTGGCAGAGCCAGTTCCGCTGCGCCCCTGGATTGACTTCCCTTCGCTCAAACAACTGGGCAGTTCTTCGAGGGTCCTGCGTTGAACCAGCGCGACTTCTCCGGCGCGCGGGAGTCGATCCAGGAATCCCGTGGAACCGCCCTTCGACAAGCTCAGGACGGGCCACAGGGATTGCCCCCCCTCAGGGGGGGTGACGGCGAAGCCGGCGCGGGGGGGGACAAAATCTCTTTCGGCCTGTTCCAGCGCGAACAGCGCAGCCTGTTCGGCGAGATTCTGGACTGGATGCTCACGCCGCTGCTGCTGCTGTGGCCGCTGTCGCTGGCGCTGACCTGGTTCGTGGCGCAGAACATTGCGAGCAAGCCGTTCGACCGCGCGCTGGAATTCAACCTGCAGGCGCTCACCCAGTTCGTGGTGAACCAGGACGGACGGGTGACGTTCAACCTCACACCGCAGGCGCGCGACCTGCTGCGCGCCGACGACAGCGACCTGGTGTACTACCAGGTGCTGGACCCGCGCGGCGATCTCATCAGCGGCGAGAGCGATTTCCCCCCGCCGCGCGACGACACCGCACCCGAACCCGGCCGCGTGCTGCTGCGCAACGACACCGTGCGCGGCGACGAGGTGCGGGTGGCCTACACCTGGATCTCGCGCAACAGCGACGCGCAGCGGCTGGTGCTGATGCAGGTGGCCGAAACCATGGGCAAGCGCTCCACGCTGGCCACGGAGATCATCAAGGGCGTGATGGTGCCGCAGTTCGTCATCCTGCCGCTGGCGGTGCTGCTGGTGTGGCTGGCGCTGGTGCGCGGCATCCGCCCGCTCAACGAACTGGAGCAGCGCATCCGCGCGCGCAAACCGGACGATCTCAGCCCGATCGAAGAGTCCTTCATTCCGCAGGAAGTGGCGCCGCTGGTGTCGTCCATCAACGACCTTCTGACCCGCCTGAAGGCATCCCTGACCACGCAGCGCCGTTTCCTCGCCGACGCGGCACATCAGCTCAAGACACCGCTGGCCGGGCTGCGCATGCAGGCCGAGCTGGCCCAGCGCGAGACCGACCCGGTAGAGATCCGCGGTTCGCTGCAGCAGATCGCCCGCTCCAGCGCCCGCGCCACCCACACCGTCAACCAGCTGCTGGCGCTGGCCCGCGCTGAAACTACCGGCCGCACCCTGCCCAGCGCCACGGTGGACCTGGCCCGGCTGGTGACCGGTGTGGTGCGCGACTCGGTGCCGCGCGCACTCGAACACGGCATCGACCTCGGCTACGAAGGGCCGGAGGAGGTGCCGCCCGAATGCCTGATCGAGGGCAACCCGACCCTGCTGCAGGAAATGGTGCGCAACCTGGTCGACAACGCCATCCACTACGCGGGCCGCGGTGGCGTGGCCACGGTGCGCATCCTGGTCGACCGCTTCAGCGGGGTGCAGATCCTGCAGGTCGAGGACAACGGCCCGGGCATTCCGGAGAACGAGCGCGATCTGGTGCTGCAGCCCTTCTACCGGGCGCTGGGAACCAACGTGGACGGCTCCGGCCTGGGCCTGGCCATCGTGCACGAGATCGCCCAGCAGCACGGCGCTTCGGTGTCGATGGAAGACACCCATCCGGACCGGCCGCAGCGCGGCCTGCGGGCCTCGGTGCGGTTCGA
>JALORL010000348.1 GCA_025458915.1 Hydrogenophaga sp. | reverse complement strand
CAGACATGGGTCGCCGCGACCTGCCCACCTTGGGCGCCGACATCGATATCGCGACCGACCTGCCGCGCTACCGCGTGTGGCGCCACGGGGAGCTGGTGGACCAGCCCACCGATGTGTCCGGGCTGTGGCGCGACGATCTGGTGAGCTTCGTGATTGGCTGCTCGTTTTCGTTCGAGCAGGCCCTGTTGGAGGCTGGTCTTCCTCTGCGTCACGTTGAGAAGGGGCTCAATGTGGCCATGTACCGCACAAATGTTCCTACCGTGGCTGCGGGTTCGTTTTCGGGCCCGATGGTGGTGAGCATGCGGCCCATGAAGGCTGCCGACGTGATTCGCGCTGTGCAGATCACCTCGCGGTTTCCGAACGTCCACGGTGCGCCGGTGCATATCGGTGATCCCGCTCTGATCGGCATTGCCGACCTGTCTCGCCCGGACTACGGCGATGCGGTTGATGTCATGCCCGATGAACTGCCGGTGTTTTGGGCTTGTGGCGTCACGCCCCAGGCCGCCATCCAGCAGGCCCGCCCCGAGTTCTGCATCACCCACGCCCCTGGGTCGATGCTGATCACCGATCTTCTCAACCACCAGCTTGCCAGCTTTTAACCAGGAGCCACCGATGAAAAAAACCCTGTTCTGCCTCACCGCCGTTGCCTTTGCCTGCGCCGCTTCGGCCCAGACCAAATGGGACCTACCCACCGGCTATTCGGCCAACAGCTTCCAGACCCAGAACGTTCAGCAGTTTGCCGACGAGGTGGACAAGCTCACCAACGGCCAACTCAAAATCACGGTACACGCCGGCGGTTCGCTCTACAAGGCCAACGAGATCAAACGTGCCGTGCAGACCGGGCAGGTTCCGGTGGCGGAATTCATTCTCTCGGGTGCGGCCAACGAAAACCCGCTGTTCGGGGTTGATTCCATTCCCTTCCTGGCTACCAGCTACACCGCATCCAGGCGGCTGTACCAGGCTGCCAAGCCCGCACAGGACAAGCTCCTGGCCTCGCAGGGCATGAAGGTGCTGTTCAGCGTGCCGTGGCCCGGCCAGTCGCTGTACTCCATCAAGCCGGTGGAAACGCCTGCCGACTTCGCCGGTACCAAGATGCGCGCCTACAACCCGGCCACCACCCGCATTGCCCAGCTGCTCAAGGCCCAACCCGTCACCATCCAGCTGGCCGAACTGCCGCAAGCCCTGGCCACCGGCGGCGTACAGAACTTCCTCACGTCGAGCGCCAGCGGTGTGGAGAGCAAGCTGCACGAGCAGGTGAAGTACTTCTACCCCGTTAGCGCCTGGCTGCCGCGCAATGCCACCGTGGTGAACCAGAAGGCCTTCGATGCGCTGGACAAGGCCACACAGGACGCGGTGATGAAAGCGGCTCAGAACGCCGAGCAGCGCGGCTGGGTCACCAGCGAACGGCTGGACGGCGAGTACATCAAGGAACTGGCAGCCAAGGGTATGACGATTGCTCAGCCGTCGGAAGCCGTCAAGAAGGAACTGTCGGCCATTGGCGAAACCATGACCGCTGAATGGCTCAAGACCGCCGGGCCTGAAGGCCAGGCCGTGATCGACGCCTACCGGGGCCGTTGATCCTTCGTAGCTGGCGGGCTGACCGGCAAGCCGGACGTCCGCCAGCTGCACCCTCTCTTCTTTTTGCAGACCGAACCAGGAGCGTGCGGTGTCCAGACTCGTCCATGCGTTTTATCAAGGCCTGTTGGGCCTCTCCTGCCTGTCCATGCTGGCCGCATTTGGTTCCGTGGCACTTGGGGTGGTGGCACGGCAGGCCCGGTGGGACATCCCCGGCCTTGACGCCTACGCCGGCTACGCCATCGTCTGTGCCCTGTTCCTCGCACTGCCCGCCACGCTGGCCAGCGGCGACCACATCCGGGTGACGCTGGTGCTGGATCGTCTGTCACCAGCGATGCGCGGCGCCATGGAGTGGCCTTTGCGCATGCCCTGGTGGTGCGCTGGCAGGGCGGCGATTTCATGTCCAAGTCCGGCGGCGAGGCTGCCCGCGCCGAATGACCGATTGACAGAGGCCCCCCACGGCCCGAAAACCGAAAGAACAACATGGACGTCGTGATTGCCCTGGCACTGATGGTGCTGCTGTTTGCGATCCTGGGCTCGGGCCTGTGGATCGGCCTGTCGTTGATGGCGGTGGCCTACATCGGCATGGAGTTGTTTACCTCCCGCCCGGTGGGCGACAGCATGATGCTCACCATCTGGAGCCATACCTCCAGCTGGACGCTGACCGCCTTGCCACTGTTTCTGTGGATGGGGGAGATTCTGTTCCGCAGCAAACTCACCAACGACATGTTCAAAGGCCTGGCGCCCTGGCTGGAGGCCTTGCCAGGGCGACTGCTGCACACCAACGTGGTGGGCTGCGCGATCTTCGCCGCCATCTCTGGTTCCTCAGCCGCTACCTGCGCCACCGTGGGCAAGATCACCCTGCCAGAACTCCAGAAAAGGGGCTACCCGGAGGAAATGTCGGTGGGCACGCTGGCCGGCGCCAGCACACTGGGTCTTCTGATTCCGCCCTCCATCATCCTGATCGTCTACGGTGTGGCCGCGAACGTGTCGATCGCCAAGCTGTTCCTGGCCGGTGTGATCCCGGGCCTGCTGCTCGCGGCGCTGTTCATGGGTTACATCATGGTGTGGTCGCTGTTCAACCGCGACAAGGTTCCCGCCGCCAGCATCCGCATGAGCTTCATGCAGAAGGTGGTTGCGTCCCGTCACCTGATACCCGTCGTGGTCCTCATTGCGCTGGTGCTCGGAGGCATCTACAGCGGTATTGCCACCGCTACCGAGGCGGCTGCTTTGGGTGTTGCTGGCGCACTGGCGCTTTCTGCCATCGAAGGCTCTCTGAGCTGGAGCCGGTTCAAGGATGGTCTGGTGGCGGCATGCAAGGTGTACTGCATGATCGGCCTGATCCTGGCGGGCGCGGCTTTTCTCACGCTGGCCATGGGCTTCATCGGGCTGCCCCGGCACGTGGCGGAGTTCATCGGCGCACTGAACCTGTCTCCTTTCGTGCTCATGCTGATGCTGATCGTGTTCTTCATCGTGCTCGGCTGCTTCCTGGATGGCATCTCCATGGTGGTTCTCACCATCGCTGTGCTGCTGCCGACGGTGGAAGCAGCCGGCTTTGACCTGATCTGGTTTGGCATCTTCATTGTGCTGGTGGTGGAAATGGCCCAGATCACCCCACCAGTGGGTTTCAACCTGTTCGTGCTGCAAGGGCTCACGCGGCGGGAGGTCACCTGGATTGCCCGCACCGCATTGCCGCTGTTCCTGCTGATGGTGTTCGCGGTCATCACCAGCTATTTCGTGCCCGACATCGTGCTCTGGCTGCCGAACCGGGCCTGACCCTCCGCGATCAAGGAGATTCCCATGAAATGGTTGGTTCTGGCTGCGCTTGCGGCAGCCTCGGCGACGCACGCCCAGACGCAATGGAAACTGGCGACAGGCTACCGGGCGGAATCGTTTCACACCGAGAACATCGTGCAGTTTGCACGGGATGTGGAGCAGGGCACCGGCGGCAAGCTGCGCATCGAGGTGCACCCGAACAACGCGTTGATCAAGCTGCCGGACATCCCGCAGGCGGTGCAGAAGGCCGATGTGCAGGCCGGCGAGACCATCATGACCAACATGGTGGCAGACCTGCCCATCGCGGGAGCCGACGCGATCCCGTTCGTGGTTGGCTCCTATACCGATGCCCGACGCCTCTGGGACCTGCAACGCCCGTTGATCGAAAAGCATTTCGAACAACGTGGGCTGCTGCCGCTCTACGCCGTACCCTGGCCACCCCAGGGACTGTTCACCAAGGCGCCGGTGCAGTCGCCCACTGACTTCAAGGGCAAGCGCATGCGAACCTACAACCTGTCCACCCAGCGCATTGCGCAAATGCTCGGCGCCGAGCCAGTCGATGTGCCGATGGTGGAGGTGAACCAGGCACTCGCAGGGGGCCGCATCGACAGCATGATCACATCGGCAGTTACCGGT
>JALORL010000098.1 GCA_025458915.1 Hydrogenophaga sp. | reverse complement strand
GGGCTGCAGGCGCCACTTGCGCACGATCTTGTTCTCCGGCACCGGCAGCACGCCGGACTCGGAACCCATGATCACGAAGTCGTCGTCGGTGATGCAGTAACGCGAGGGGCGCAGGCCGTTGCGGTCCAGCGTGGCGCCGATCTGGCGGCCGTCGGTGAACACGATGGAGGCCGGGCCGTCCCAGGGTTCCATCATGGCGGCGTGGTATTCATAGAAGGCCTTGCGGCGCTGGTCCATGGTGGCGTGCTGTTCCCATGGCTCGGGAATCATCATCATCACGGCCTGGGCCAGCGGGTAGCCGGCCATGGTGAGGAGTTCCAGGCAGTTGTCGAAGGTAGCGGTGTCGGACTGGGTGGGGAAGCTGATCGGGTAGAGCTTCTTCAGGTCTTCGCCCAGCACGGGCGAGCTCATCACGCCTTCGCGCGCCTTCATCCAGTTGTAGTTGCCCTTGACGGTGTTGATTTCACCGTTGTGCGCCACGTAGCGGTACGGGTGGGCCAGCGGCCACTCGGGGAAGGTGTTGGTGGAGAAGCGCTGGTGCACCAGGCCCAGCGCCGAGACGCAGCGTGGGTCCTGCAGGTCCTTGAAGTAGGTGCCGACCTGGTCGGCCAGCAGCAGGCCCTTGTAGACCACGGTGCGGCTGCTCATGCTCACCACGTAGTACTCCTTGGAGTGCGTGAGCTTGAGGCGCTGGATGGCGGCGCTGGCGGTCTTGCGGATCACGTATAGCTTGCGCTCGAGCGCGTCCTGGACGATGACGTCGTTGCCGCGGCCGATGAACACCTGCCGGATGATGGGTTCCTTCTTGCGCACGGTGGGGGACATGGGCATGTCCGGGTTCACCGGCACGTCGCGCCAGCCCAGCAGCACCTGGCCTTCGGCGGCAATGGCGCGCTCCATTTCCTGTTCGCAGGCCAGGCGGCTGGCGTGCTCCTTGGGCATGAAGATCATGCCGACGCCGTATTCGCCGGCGGGCGGCAGCGTGACGCCCTGCGCCGCCATTTCTTCGCGGTAGAGCGCATCGGGCAGCTGGATCAGCAGGCCGGCACCGTCGCCCATGAGTTTGTCAGCGCCCACTGCGCCCCGGTGGTCGAGGTTTTCCAGGATCTTGAGCGCTTGCGCCACGATGGCATGGCTTTTTTCGCCCTTGATGTGCGCCACGAAACCCACGCCGCAGGCGTCGTGTTCCTGGGTGGGGTCGTACAGGCCGTGTTGCTGGAGGTATTGCTGTTCAGCTGCCGTGGTCATGGCGGTTCCTTGTTCTGTGCGGTTGCGGCGCAGGGGCGCGCAAGAGCGCGGGAAGGCTTAGGGTTTGCGAGCATAGGGCAATGCAAGTCGAATGCCAAGCACTATAAATTGGGGTCAGATACGATTAATTGATCTCGATGATCTCGGTTTGGTTTTATTGGGGACACATTAATTTCGACGAAACAGATGCGGAAGGCAGCCCCGGATGGCGGCAGCCCGAAGCAGGCGGTCAGGGAGTGGGACGCGCGGGTCTGCCGGGGCGCGCCTTGACGACACGCCGGGGCGTCTGTTGCTGCAGCTGGGCGAGGAACGCTGCATCACCGAGGGCCCAGCCGTGCAACACGGCCGACTCGATGGCCGCGGTCCGGGCGGCCGACAAGCCGGCCTTCACCCGCTCGACGTAAGCGGCCTCGCGGGCGAACGGGGTGTTGCCCAGCGCCCAGTACACCGGGTGCGGCACCAGTCGCCGCTCGGGCAGCTGGCCGGTGTAGTGACCGTGCGACGACCAGGGGTACTGGGCAGCCTGAACCGCCGCGCCGGCCTGCGCCGGCAGCAGGTCGAGGTAGACCATGGCGTCGAGCAGGTGCGTTTCGGCCTGCAGCACGGTGGACCGGTAACGGCCCTCCCACAGCGTTCCGCTGCGCTGGTGGCGGTCGTTGAAGCCGCGCACGTACTGGCGCCCCACCGCCTGCATCAGCAGCGGCAGGCTGTTGTCGGCGGGCGGTGTAAGCAGCAGGTGGAACTGGTTGCCCAGCAACACGTAAGCGTGCAGGTCCACGGCGGTGCGGCGCGCGTGGTCGAACACCGTGTCCAGCAGCTGCTGCCGGTCGGCGTCGTTGTGCACGATGGGCTCGCGGTTGTTGCCCTTCTGCACCACGTGGTGCAACGCGCCGGGAATGCTGAGTCGGGGCAGGCGGGCCATGGGGTGTCGGGCTTCAGTGCGCAGCAGGACGGCGCTGGCGCCAGGCATCCTGCAAGCGCCAGGCGAGCAGCAGGCCGGCAAGGGAGCAGGCTCCGGTGACCCACCAGGTGGACTGCCAGCCCCCCATCTGCACCGCCACCCAGGCCACCAGCGGCGGGCCAATGAATTGCCCGAGGGAGGAAAACTGCTGCATCCAGCCCACGGTGGTGGACACGGTGCCTTCGTCGGGCGCCAGGGCCACGGCCATGCCGAACAGCGTGCCCGGGATCAGCCCGCCCAATGCCGAAAACAGCAGCACGCCCAGGTATTGCAGCAGCGGATGGCCCACGGCCGCGAACGCCAGCGTGGCCCCCACGGCCATGGCGAGGTAACCCGCCGCCAGCAGCATGCCTGGTCGTACCTGACGCGCCAGCGCCCGGCCGGCGCCGATGTTGCCGGTCATGTTGATGCCGGCTGCCAACGCGCTGAGCCCGCCCACCACCGCCCCGGTGTAACCAGCCTGGCTGTAGATGGCGGGCAGGAAGCCGACCACTGCCATCCATTGCCCGGAATACATGAAGAATGCCAGTGCGACCAGCCAGGGCCCGGGGGCCGATACGGTGCGCGCCAACCGTGGCCACAGGGGCTGCTGCGCGAGTGCGCTGGGGCCCGCACCCCGGCGCTCCGGCAGGCCGCGCGCCAGCGCCGCGGCAGCCAGCAACGACAGGCCGGCCAGCAGCATCCAGGTGCCGCGCCAGCCCAGGGCACCCATGAGCGGAACGCCCAGCAGCAAGGCCAGGGCGGTGCCCAGCGGCATGTAGGCGCCCCACCAGCCCAGCGCCCGTGCCTGCACTGCCGGGTCCTGCACCTGCTGGCGCAGCAGGGCAGGCGCCGGCAGCACAGCGAGCAGGAAACCCGCGCCTTCCACCACCCGACTGCCCAGCAGAACCCCCACGCTGGGGGCAAGGGCGCCCGCCACACTGCCCACGGCGAGCACCACCAGGCCGATCAGCATGACACGCCGGGCACCCAGCCGGTCGGCCATCAGGCCCACGGCCAGCCCCAGCAGCATGCCAGCCAGCTGCACCACCGACAGCAGGAAGCCGGCCTGCAGCAGCGTGAGTCCCAGGGATTGCTGCAGGAACGGAATGGCAGCAGGCATCTTGCCGACGTGCAGCGCGCTGGTTACACCGGTGAGCACCACCAGCGCAGCCACACCCTTGGCCGCGAGCGGCGCGGCGGATTCGGGGGCAGCGCGGACAGAAGGAGGGGTGGGTGGCATCAGGGAAACAGCGACGCGCCGGTCAGGCGCTCGTGTTCGCGGATGGCGTGGCGGTCGGTCATGCCGGCAATGTGGTCCGCGATCGCCCGCGCCAGGTGGGGGCGAAACAGATCGTCGTCGGCACCCAGTGCTGCAGGGTCCTGCAGGTAGCAGGCAAACAGGTCGCTCACCACTTGCCGCGCCCGATCGGTGTTGTGCATGACCTGCGGATGGCGGTACAGGTTGTTGCGCAGGAAGGTCTTGAGCGCACTGGAAGCGGCATGCATGCCGGGTGAGAATCGCACCAGAACCGGCGTCGCGCGCACCCCCTGCACGCTGTCGACACCAGCCTCCAGAATGCCGTGGCGGGTGGTGGCGATCACGTCGTACACCTGTTCGCTGAGCATCAGGCGAATGGACTCGAACAGCAGGCGCCTGCCCGTGAGCCTGGGGTGGGCCTGCAAGGCGGCGCGGCGGTGCCGCTCGAACAGCGGCACCGCCTCCAGCTGTTCCAGGCTGAGCAAGCCGGAGCGCACACCGTCGTCGATGTCGTGGGCGTTGTAGGCAATTTCGTCGGCCAGGTTGCACAGCTGGGCTTCCAGCGTGGGCGAGCCACCGTTCAGGAAGCGGGTGGCCACGCCGCCGGGTTCGCGCGTGTCCAGCCTCTGGGCGTGCTTGCGGGAGCAGTGCTTGAGGATGCCTTCGCGGGTTTCGAAGCTGAGGTTCAGGCCGTCGAACGCCGGGTAGCGGTGCTCCAGATGGTCCACCACGCGCAGGCTCTGCAGGTTGTGCTCGAAACCACCGCCCTGCCCGGCCAGCTCGGCGGGCAGCTCCCGCAGGCAGGCGTTGAGTGCGTCCTGCCCCGCGTGGCCAAACGGGGTGTGGCCGAGATCGTGCGCCAGCGCAATGGCCTCCACCAGGTCTTCGTTGAGCCCCAGCGGCCGCGCGATGCTGCGGCCCAGCTGCGCCACCTCCAGCGAATGCGTCATGCGCGTGCGGAACAGGTCGCCCTCGTGGTTGAGAAACACCTGGGTCTTGTAGACCAGCCGGCGGAACGCGGTGGAGTGGATGACGCGGTCGCGGTCGCGCTGGAAGGCGGTGCGCGTGGGAGCGTCGGGTTCGGGGATGCGCCGCCCCCGGCTCAGAGCGGGGTGCGCGGCGTAAGGCGCCAGCGGGGCACCGGCAGGGGCCGGCAGGGCGCTCATCGGGGTACGGTGCTCTCGGCAATCACCTCGGCCACCACCGCGTCGGGCGCGGAGCGCGTGCCGGCGTGGCCCGGGCCTTCAATGACCACGAACTTGATGGCGCCGGCTTCGGCCTTCTTGTCGACCCGCATGAGGGCCAGGTAACGCCCGGCGTTGTCCTCGGCATCCAGCACCGGAGCCACGGTGGGCAGCCCGGCGCGCTCCACCAGGGCCTTCAGGCGCGCCACGAAGGCCGCGTCCACCAGACCCAGCCTTTCCGACAGCCGCGCGGCCATGACCATGCCGCAGCCCACCGCTTCACCGTGCAGCCAGGCGCCGTAGCCCATGCCGGCTTCGATGGCGTGGCCGAAGGTGTGACCGAAATTGAGGATGGCGCGCAGGCCGGATTCGCGCTCGTCCTGCCCGACCACCCAGGCCTTGATTTCGCAGCTGCGGCGCACGGCATGGGCCATGGCTGTGGGCGCGCGGGCCACCAGGGCGTCGATGTTGGCCTCGATCCAGTCGAAGAAGGCCATGTCGGCAATCGGGCCGTATTTGATGACCTCCGCCAGCCCGGCGCTGAGTTCACGCGGGGGGAGCGTGTTCAGGGTGTCCAGGTCGCACAGCACGCGCTGCGGCTGGTAGAAGGCGCCGATCATGTTTTTGCCGGCCGGGTGGTTGATGCCGGTCTTGCCGCCCACCGACGAGTCCACCTGCGCCAGCAGTGTGGTGGGCACCTGCACGAAGGGCACGCCGCGCATGTAGCTGGCGGCGGCAAAGCCGGTCATGTCGCCCACCACGCCGCCGCCCAGGGCGTACAGCACGGTCTTGCGGTCGCAGGCGTAGGCCAGCAACGCATCGAAGATGGTCTGCAGGGTTTCCCAGTTCTTGTGTTCCTCGCCGTCCGGCAGGGCCAGCAGGTGCACCACTTTGTGGCGTTTCTGCAGGCAGGCTACCAGCCGTTCGGCATACCAGGGCCCCACGGTGGTGTTGGTGACCACCAGCGCCGAGCTGGAGTTGGGCAAGCCGTCAAAACTGCCGGGAGCGTCCAGCAGGCCGGCGCCGATGTGGATGTCGTAGCTGCGGTCGCCCAGGCCGATGGGCACGATTTCCGGGATCAGGGGCGCTGCGCGGTCGTTCATGCAGGAAGTTTAGTCCAGCGCCTTCCCTCGGCGCGGCGCATGCCCAAGGCCGGACCCGCCCGATCAAGGAACCGCCGGCCAGGGAAAACCATGATGATCAACCCTCCTGCCAACTTGTATGATGACCATATCACCAGACAGCAATACTGGATTTTCCTCCCCCGTCCCATGAACGAAGCCCTGCAGGCCCCCGAACGCCTCACCGACAAGCTGGCCGGCCTGCTGATGCAGCGCATCGAGTCGGGCGAGCTGGCGCCCGACGAGCGGCTGCCCACCGAGCAACGCCTGTCCGAGCAGTTCGGGGTGTCGCGCACCGTGGTGCGGGAGGCGGTGAGCCGGCTCAAATCCATCGGGCTGCTGACCTCGCGCCAGGGTGCCGGGGTGTTCGTGGCGCCGCGCCACCAGGCACGCGCCCTGGCCTTCGACCCGATGGTGGTCACGTCCATGGAAGGCGTGCTGCAGGTGGTGGAAGTGCGGCGCGGGCTGGAGGCCGACGTGGCCGCCCTGGCCGCCGAGCGCATCACCCCGGAAAAGGCAAAGGCCATCGGCGAAGCACTGAATCACCTTGAAGCCTGCCCGCCGCAGGGCACCGATGGGGTGGAGGCCGATCTGGCCTTCCACCGCAGCATTGCCCGCGCCACCGACAACCCGCACTACGAACGCCTGCTCGGCTTTCTGGAGCAGTACCAGCGCGAAGCCATGCGCGTGACCCGCACCAACGAGGCGCTGGACAGCGGATACATGGTGCAGGTGCGCCAGGAGCACCGCGCCATTGCCGAAGCCGTGATGCGGGGCGACGTGGCCGCTGCCCGGCAGGCCGCCATGCTGCACATGCACAACGCGGCGCACCGCATCGAACACGCCGACCCCCCCATCCGCCGCGCCCTGGGCGCGCTGCTGGCCACCCCTACCAACGGTTCTGCATCCTCATGAACACTTCTTCCTCTCTCACGCTGGGCGTCGTCGGCCTGGGCTCCATGGGCATGGGCGCCGCCCTGTCTGCCTTGCGCAAGGGCGTGCCCACCTGGGGCTGCGACCCGCGCGCCGAAGCGCGCGACGCTTTCGTACAGGCGGGCGGCCAGGCCACCGCCAGCGTGGCCGAACTGGCACGGCATTGCGACCTGGTGCTGGTGCTGGTGGTGAATGCCGCCCAGACCGAGGACGTGCTGTTCGGTGCGCAGGGCATTGCCGCTTCCCTGAAGCGCGGGGGTGTGGTGGTGTGCTCCGCCACGGTGGACCCGGCCCTGCCCCCGGTGTGGGAAAAGAAGCTCGGTGAAACCGGCCACTGGCTGATCGACGGCCCGGTGTCGGGCGGCGCCAAGAAGGCCGCTGCCGGCCAGATGACGGTGATGGCCTCCGGCAAGCCCGAGGCTTTCGCGGCCGCCGGCAGCCTGCTCGATGCGTTCGCCGGCAAGGTGTACCGCCTGGGCGACCAGGCCGGCATTGGCTCCACCGTGAAGATGGTGAACCAGCACCTGGCCGGGGTGCACATTGCCACCGCCTGCGAGGCCATGGCGCTGGGCATGCGCGCCGGCGCCGACCCGCGCCAGCTGTACGAGGTGATCTGCAACTCCGCCGGCATGAGCTGGATGTTCGAGAACCGCGTGCCGCACATCCTGGAGGGCGATTACACGCCGCTCTCGGCCGTGAACATCTTCGTGAAAGACCTGGGCATCGTTCTGGACGCCGCGCGCCAGCTCAAGTTTCCGCTGCCCATGGCGGCCGCGGCGCACCAGCTCTACCTGGCCACCGCCGCCATGGGCCTGGGCGGCGAAGACGACTCGGCCGTGGTGAAGTTCTACACGCAGATGGCCGGCATCGAACTGCCCGGGTCGAAGAAGGCAGAAGCATGATCCTCGGCGTCATTGCAGACGACTTCACCGGCGCCACCGACGTGGCCAGCATGCTGGTGCGCGCCGGCATGCACACGGTGCAGGTGCTGGGCGTGCCGGAAGGCGGTCTGCCGCAGGCCGACGCGGTGGTGATTGCGCTCAAGACGCGCACCATCGCTCCCGCCGACGCGGTGGCGCAGAGCCTGGCCGCGCTGGCCGCCCTGCGCGCGGCCGGGGCAAGGCAGATCTACTTCAAGTACTGCTCCACCTTCGACTCCACGCCGCAGGGCAACATCGGCCCGGTGACAGATGCGCTCATGGCCGCGCTGGGCACCGACTTCACGATTGCCTGCCCGGCCTTCCCGGAGAACGGTCGCACCGTGTTCAAGGGCCACCTGTTCGTGGGCGACGTATTGCTGAGCGACTCGGGCATGCGCAACCACCCGCTCACGCCCATGACCGACGCCAACCTGGTGCGCGTGCTGCAGGCGCAGACGCCGCAGAAGGTGGACCTGCTGCGCCACGACGC
>JALORL010000097.1 GCA_025458915.1 Hydrogenophaga sp. | reverse complement strand
GCGCCGGTGATGAAGCTCGCCTCATCGCTCAACAGAAACAGCGCTGCGTTCGCCACCTCTTCCGGCCGGCCCAGGCGTCCCAGCGGATGCAGACCGATCAGGAACTGTTTGGTGGCGTCATCCAGCAAAGCCAGCAAAGGCGTGTCGATGTAGCCCGGGCCGATGGTGTTGACACGCACGCCCTTGGCAGCGCCTTCCAGCGCCAGCGTGCGCGTGAGGTTGACCACCCCGCCCTTGGCCGCCGTGTAGGCCGCGGTGCCGCTCTGGCCGAACACGCCCAGAATCGACGCACAGTTCACGATGCTGCCGCTGCCCTGGGCATACATGGGTTTGAGCGCAGCCCGCGCCACGCGGAACACCCCGTTGAGGTTGATGTCGATCACGCGCAGGAAATCGGCATCGGGGTAGCTCTCGGCGGGGTTGATGCCGCCAACACCGGCGTTGTTGAACACCCCGTCCAGCCGGCCGAACCGCGCCAGCACTTCGGCCACCATTTGATCAACCTGTTCGGTGGAGGTCACATCCACCGCCGTGAACAGGCAGCGCCCGGGGTACTGCTGGTCGAGGTCCGCCGCGACACGCGCACCAGCGGAACCCGAGAGGTCCGCCAGCGCCACCCGGGCGCCCTCGGCGAGGCAGCGTTCCACCGAAGCCAGGCCAATGCCGCTGGCGCCACCGGTGACGAGAATGACTTTGTCTTGCAGACGCATGGGGAAACCTCCTGGAGTCGTTGAACGGTCGTGGGCACGGGAAACGCCGTGCCTGCCCCATTCTGGGACCACAGGTCCGACCGGAATGCCGATTCGGTCAAGGAAACGCCGGAAACTCCGTTGCCCAACGCTGCCAGGCAGCGCCCATGGCCTGTCCACGCGATGGCGAACCCCTCAGGGACGGCCCAGCACCTGCAACAACCAGGCATTGATGTCGGCCACCTCCTGGGCACACACCGAATGCTCCATCGGATAGCAGTGCCACTGGACCGGGTAGCCCTGCGCCAGCAGGATATTGCGGGCGCTCGCGCCGCGGGCCATGTCCACCACCGGATCGTGCGCACCATGCGCGAGGAAAACGGGCACATCGCGGTTCGCCGCACTGCGCTCGGCTTCCAGCGCCTGCGGCAGCGGCAGGTAGCCGGAGAGCGCCACCAGGCCGGCGAGCCGCCGGGGGGCGCGCAATCCGACCAACAGCGTCATGGCGCAGCCCTGGGAAAAGCCCATGAGCACGGTGCGTTCGGGCGGTACACCCCGGTCGGCCTCGCGGGCCAGCAACTGCTGCACCAGCGCCTGTGAGGCGCGCAGACCGGCCTCGTCCTCCCGCCGTGCGCCATCGGCGCCTGGCGGGTGGATGTCGTACCAGGCCCGCATGGCGTAGCCACCGTTGATGGTCACCGGCTGCACCGGTGCGCTCGGGAATACAAAGCGGACCGGGCCCACCGCGTCAAGGTCCAGCTCCTGTGCAATGGGCACGAAGTCGCGACCATCTGCCCCGAGGCCGTGCAGCACAAGGATGCTCGCCACCGGCACCGCCTGTGCGTCACCGCCCGATACCCATTCCAGCAATTCAGTCGATGGTGTGTTCATGGCGTCAGCATAGCGCCGCCCATCCGCGCCGCCTATGATGGCCAACGCCTGTTGTTCTGCCTGTCCACCCGCTGCGCCAACCGTTGCCACCTCCGACCATGACACCGTCCGACCTGCTCGACCACCTTGACCACAACCGCCTGTGGCCGGCACCCTGCGGCCTCGGCCTGGACGAGGCCTACCAGCAGGCACTGGCGGTTCGGCGGCTGCGCATGGACCGCGGCGAACAGCCCCGGGGCGTCAAGATCGGCTTCACCAACCGCGCCATCTGGCCGCGCTACAACGTATACGCGCCCATCTGGGGCACCGTCTGGAACACCACGCTCACCCACTGCAACGGGGCAGGACAGCTCCCGCTTGCCGGCATCTGCCAGCCGCGCCTGGAGCCAGAAATCGTGTTCGGGATGAAGTCCAGCCCCGCCGCCCATGCAACGCTGGACCAGCTGTTTTCGGCCATTGAATGGGTGGCGCCCGGTTTCGAGGTGGTGCAGTCCCACCTGCCGGGCTGGAAGTTCGAGGCCGCCGACACGGTCGCCGACGGCGGCCTGCACGCGCACCTCCTGGTCGGCCAGCCCCTGCCGGTCCAATCCCTGGCGCGCAGCGCCCTGGCGCTGGACAGCCTGCTGGCCCGTGCCAGCGTCACCCTCTCCAAGAACAACGAACCGGTGGAGGAGGGACATGGTGCCCTGGTGCTCGACAGCCCGCTGCGCGCCCTGCAGCATGTCCACCAGACCCTGGGTGCCTGCCCCGGAGCGCCCACACTGAAGGCTGGCGACGTCGTCACCACCGGCACCTGGACAGACGCCTGGCCGGTGCGGCCCGGCGAACACTGGAGCGCGCGTTTCAGCGCGCCGCTGGGTGCGCTTGCGGTCCGTTTCACCGACTGATGCACCGCGGTGCGCATGCCGCCTGCGCGTGCGGCTGCAGGTGAAACCCTGTGAACGCCCGCCGCGCCCCTTGGTAGATTCAGAACACCCATTCAACAAGGAGACCCGCCCATGAGCAAGATCGCGCCCGACCTGCTGGCCCTGCAACGCCTCTACCACTGGGAACAGACCGCCCCCACCCGGGTAGCACTCACCCAGCCCATGGGCCATGGTTCGGTGCAGGACTTCAGCTGGGCGCAGGTGGCCGATCAGGTGCGCCGAATGGCCGCTCACCTGCAGTCGCACGGCTGGGAACCAGGCTCCAAGGTGGCCATCCTGTCCAAAAACTGTGCCTGGTGGATGATGAGCGACCTGGCCATCTGGATGGCCGGCTACGTGTCGGTGCCACTGTATCCCACGCTGGCACCCGAAACCATTCGCCAGATCCTCACCCACAGCGAATCCAGGGCCTGCTTTGTGGGCAAGCTCGACGGCTGGGAAGGCATGAAGCCCGGCGTGCCGGCAGGCCTGCCCTGCATCAGCTATCCACTCTCCCCTCCCGACGCCATCCGTTCTTATCCCGGCTGGGACACGCTGTGCCAGAAGACAGCGCCGCTGCAGGGCAACCCCGTCCGGGCTGGCGAGGACCTGGCCACCCTCATCTACACCTCCGGCACCACCGGCATGCCCAAGGGGGTGATGCACAGCTTCGACAACTTCGCCTGGGCGCTGGATTCCGGCCTGCAGCGCATCCCCATGACCGGAGCCGACCGCATGTTGTCGTACCTGCCCCTGGCGCATGTGGTGGAACGCATGCTCGTGGAACACGGCTGGCTGCGCACCGGCATGCATGTGTTCTTTGCCGAGTCGCTCGACACCTTCGCTGCCGACCTGCAGCGCGCACGCCCCACCATCTTTTTTTCGGTGCCGCGGCTGTGGGTCAAGTTCCAGCAGGGCATCCACCACAAGATGCCACCGGCCAAACTCAACCGGCTGCTGGGCATTCCCATTCTGGGTGGCATTGTGCGCAGGAAAGTCCAGAAGGCGCTCGGACTGGACCAGTGCAAATTCGCCGCCGGTGGCGCTGCGCCCATGCCCTTGGCGTTGCTGGAGTGGTACAGCAAGCTCGGTCTGCAGATCAACGAGGGCTACGGCATGACCGAAAACCTGGCGCTCTCCCACATCACCGAATCGGGCAAGAACCAGCAGGGCACGGTAGGCCCTGCCTACAAAGGCGTGGAGCACCGCATCGACCCGGAGACCGGCGAAGTGCAGATGCGCAGCCAGGCGTTGATGCTGGGCTACTACAAGGAACCCGAAAAGAGCCGTGAAAGCTTCACCGATGACGGCTGGCTGAAAACCGGTGACAAGGGCTCCATCGACAGGCACGGCCTGCTGCGCATCACCGGCCGGGTGAAGGACCTGTTCAAGACCGGAAAAGGCAAGTATGTGGCACCCGCCCCCATCGAAGACAAGCTGGTCATGCACGAAGCGGTCGAAGCCTGCGTGGTCACTGGCGCCAACCTGGGCCAACCCCTGGGCATCGTGATGCTCAATCCCGATGCGGCGGCCCGGGTGGCCGATCTCGGCGAACGCAGCGAACTCGAGGCTTCGCTGACCGGTCACCTCAAGTCGCTCAACGCCACACTCGACCCCCATGAGCAGCTGCAGTGCGTGGTGGTGGTCACCACCGCCTGGACGGTGGACAACGACCTGATCACCCCCACCTTCAAGGTCAAGCGCAACCGCATCGAAGACCTTTACGCCCGCCATTACGAGCGCTGGGAAGCCTCGGGCAAAAAGGTGATCTGGGACGGCGAATGACGCACCGGGTGCGCACGGCAGCCCCGCCACGGCCCGCCACGCACCGGACCTGACCCACCACTGCGGAATGAAAAAGGCCCGCGATGGCGGGCCCTCTGAATACGACACGGCCGCCCTGGTGCGGCCCTGCAGACTCAGATGCGGTAGTCCTCGACGCTCTTGCCAGCCGCCAGCACCGCACGCACCCACTCGGGCTTGCGGCCCGGGCCACCTGCCCAGAGTTCGCCGTTGGGACCGCGGTATTTGGCCGGAGCCGCAGATTTCGATTTCCCTGCCTTTTTGCTGCTGGTGGTACCGCCCAGATCCGCCACGGTAATACCGTATTGCTTCATTTTGGCCCTGATATCGGCCAGTACGGAAGCCAGTTCGTCTTTGCGCGCCTGCTCGGCCTGCGCCATGAGGGCCTGCGCCTGAGCCATCAATTCGGAATACGTTGCCATTTGAATATCCTTTTTTGCGGATTGGATTGCTGCCATTGGTGCATCCCAACGATGCGGCCCCCATTCTAATCCCTGCGACGCAGTTCCATCCAGCCCTGCAGATCCGCAGGCAATTCAGAATGTAACTCCAGCGCATTGCCGGTGGTCGGGTGCGCCAGACGCAGGCGCCATGCATGCAGGAACATGCGTTTCCAGCCCAGTTTGGCCAGCATCCGGTTCAATTCGAAATCGCCGTATTTGTCATCGCCCACGATCGGGTGGCCAGCATGGGCCAGATGCACCCGGATCTGGTGGGTGCGCCCGGTCTTGATCGTGACTTCCAGCAGGCTGAAGGTGTCGCCCATGCCGGCGGGCAGTCCGGAGGGGGCGTCCAGCAGGGCCACCACCTTCGCCAGCGACACGGCGCTCATCGCTTCCGGATCGTCCTTCTGCGTCACCTTCACGCGCCGTTCACCATCGGCCAGCAGGAATTTGTTCAGCGGCTGATCCAGCACCTTCAATCGCGCCGGCCAAACCCCTTTGACCAGCGCCAGATAGGTTTTTCCGGTCTGGCGTTCGCGAAACTGTTCCTGCAAACCCTTGAGCGCACTTTTCTTTTTGGCAATCAGCAGCAATCCACTGGTTTCCCGGTCCAGCCGGTGCACAAGTTCAAGAAAACGCGCCTGCGGGCGCGCCTGCCGGATTTGTTCGATCACGCCGAAATTGACCCCGCTGCCGCCGTGCACCGCCACGCCGGCGGGTTTGTCCAGCGCCAGCAGGGCGTCGTCCTCGTGAATCACGGGAAATTCACGGGCTGGTGCTGGATGCGCCACCTTTTCCTGCGCACGTTCGGAAACCCGGATCGGCGGAATGCGCAGAACGTCACCCAACGCAAGGCGGTCATCGGCGCTTGCGCGGCCCTTGTTGCGCCGCACCTCCCCGGAACGAATGATTCGGTACAGATGGGTTTTGGGAACGCCCTTGAGGGTTCGGATCAGGAAATTGTCGAGCCGCTGCCCGGCAGCGTTTTCGTCAACCTCGAGGTAACGCACGGCAAGCGGTGTCGCGGCAGGGGGCTTGACCATCAGAATTGGACCACCACAAGGACGTTAGCTGTCTATAATGCGCCACGCCAGTCGTGCGCTGTAAGTGTTTGATTTGCCTTGAGTTTAAGGCAGCCCTCACAAGCAGCGGTCCGCCCGCCCAACAGCCCGTGGATCCGACCGGCGAAAGAGTTGCCACCCGCAGCGCCCTGCCCCTGCCCGGCCCCATGCATTCGAAGACGAATCCGGGCCCGGCACCGGCCACCGTTGCTGTGGGCGAATCTGCTACGGAAAACGCGAACCCGAATACGGAATACCCCAATCGGCCAGCTCTGTCCAAAGGGCTGGTCGAGGACCAAGTGAAACCAGAGATCCCATGGCCGGAAGCATGTCACTGACACCTCCCCGGTCACCGCTGTTCACCCAACTCCACGCGCCTACGCCCTGACCCGGCGGTTCGAAGCGGCACCCTGGTGCCTGCATGCGTCGTTGACGCCCCGAATCCCAGGCCACCGGCTCTCCGGCAATTCCCTCCCCTGTTCGCTTTTCCCGCCGGTTCATGGCAGGTTGGTGCTTCGGCCTTGGCGGCCGGCGCACCCTTGTGTGTCTGAACGAAGGAAAACGAACCATGAAGCGCATGCTGATCAATGCCACGCAGGCCGAAGAACGCCGCCTGGCGATCGTGGACGGGCAAAAACTGCTCGACTATGAAATCGAAATCGAAGGGCGCGAACAGCGCAAGGGCAACATCTACAAGGCCGTGGTCACCCGCGTGGAGCCGTCCCTGGAAGCCTGCTTTGTCGACTACGGCGAGGAGCGCCACGGTTTCCTGCCCTTCAAGGAAATTTCCCGCCAGTACTTCGCCGCCGGCGTGCCGGTGAACCAGGCCCGCATCAACGACGTGATCAAGGAAGGCCAGGAACTGCTGGTCCAGGTCGAAAAGGAAGAGCGCGGCAACAAGGGCGCCGCCCTCACCACCTTCGTCAGCCTGGCAGGCCGTTACGTGGTGCTCATGCCCAACAACCCGCGCGGCGGCGGCGTGAGCCGGCGCATCGAGGGCGAAGACCGGCAGGAACTCAAGCAGGCACTCGACCAGCTGGAATACCCCAACGGCATGAGCATCATTGCCCGCACCGCCGGCATCGGCCGCGACGCCGCCGAGCTGCAATGGGACCTGAACTACCTGCTCAAGCTCTGGAACGCCATCGACGGCGCCACCAAAGGTGGCAAGGGCGCTTTCCTGATCTACCAGGAATCGAGCCTGGTGATTCGCGCCATCCGCGACTACTTCAACAGCGACATCGGCGAGATCCTGATCGACACCGACGACATCTTCGAGCAGGCGCACCAGTTCATGAGCCACGTGATGCCCGAGCACGGGCACCGCGTGAAGCGCTACCGCGACGACGCGCCGCTGTTCAGCCGCTTCCAGATCGAACACCAGATTGAAACCGCCTACAGCCGCATTGTGACCCTGCCCTCGGGCGGTGCCATCGTGATCGACCAGACCGAAGCGCTGGTGGCGGTGGACGTGAACTCGGCCCGCGCCATCAAGGGCGGCGACATCGAAGAAACAGCCACCCGCACCAATCTCGAAGCCGCCGATGAAGTGGCCCGTCAGGCACGCCTGCGCGACCTGGGTGGCCTGATCGTGATCGACTTCATCGACATGGACGAGTCGAAGAACCGCCGCGAGGTCGAGAACCGCCTGCGCGACGCGCTGCGCCAGGACCGCGCCCGCGTGCAGTTCGGCTCCATCAGCAAGTTCGGCCTGCTGGAAATGAGCCGCCAGCGCCTCAAGCCCATGCTGAGCGAAGGCGCGTCCATCCCCTGCCCGCGCTGCGGTGGCTCGGGCCACATCCGCGACACCGAAAGCTCTGCGCTGCAGATCCTGCGCGTGATCCAGGAAGAGTCGCTCAAGGACAGCACGGCCGCCGTGCTGGTGCAGGTGCCGGTCGAGGTCGCCAGCTTCCTGCTCAACGAAAAGCGCACCGAGATCACCAAGATCGAACTCAAGCAGCGCATCAACGTGCTGCTGGTGCCCAACAAGTCGCTCGACACGCCCAACTACAAGCTGGAGCGCCTCAAGCACGACGACCCGCGCCTGGACAACCTGGACGTGAGCTACAAGATGGCCGAAGAGGTCGACGATGTGGCCAGCTTCACGCGCCGCAGCCAGGAGCGCACCAACAAGCAGGAACCTGTGATCAAGGGCGTGCTGCCCGATGGTCCGGCACCGGTGGCCGCACCACGCCCCGAACCCGTTCCCGCAGCCGCCGCCACCGTGGCGCCTGCGCCCGCGCCTGTGGCACCTGTGGTCGCAGCGCCTGCGGCAACCGGCTTCTTCGGCTGGCTGAAAAGCCTGCTGGGTGCCGGTGGTCCC
>JALORL010000096.1 GCA_025458915.1 Hydrogenophaga sp. | reverse complement strand
GGCATGGCTGGATTATCGGCAGCCATTCGCAGCGTGCAGCCTGCCACGGCCAAGGCCCCTGGACCAGGGCGGCCTTGTGGACCGCACCGCTGCGGGCCTCAGCCCCGGCTTACCATCGGCGCACCGGGGTCGGGTTTGCACACCCTGCACCACGCCAGGAGCGGCAACCCCACTCCCAAGAAAGACCAGCACCATGAGTGAATACGACTTCGACCTTTTCGTGATTGGCGGCGGCAGCGGCGGCGTGCGCGCCGCCCGCATGGCGGCGCAGCGCGGCGCCCGCGTGGGCCTGGCCGAGGCCCTGGGCACCGATGGCCTGGGCGGCACCTGCGTGAACGTGGGCTGCATTCCCAAGAAGCTCTACAGCTATGCGGCGCACTATGCAGAAGGGTTTGACGAGGCCGCAGGATTCGGTTGGGAGATCAGCGAAGCCCCGACCTTCAACTGGTCCACCCTCAAGGCCAACCGCGCCAAGGAAATCAGCCGCCTCAACGGTGTGTACGGCAACCTGTTGCGCGGCTCGGGCGTCTCGGTGTTCAACGCCTTTGCGCGCCTCACCGGCCCGTACGGCGTATCCCTCGCTACATTGAATGCCGACGGCTCGCCGGGCCACCAGGCGTTCACAGCCAGGAACATCCTGATCGCCACCGGCGGAACGCCGCACATTCCGCACTTCCAGGGCCGCGAACACGCCATCACCTCCAACGAAATCTTCGATATCGAGCCGTTCCCACAGCGGCTGGTGGTGGTGGGCGGCGGCTACATCGCCAGCGAATTCGCGTCCATCTTCAACGGGCTCGGCGCGAAGGTGACCCAGCTCTACCGCGGCGAGCAGATCCTGCGCGGCTTCGACGACGAGATCCGCCACTTCGTGGCCGGCGAAATGGGCAAGCACGGCGTGGACCTGCGCCTGAATGCCGACGTGGTCGACATCCGCAAAACGGCCGACGGCCTGCGCGTGGAGTGCGAGGGCGGCAGCACCATCATGGCCGACGCGGTGCTGTACGCCACCGGCCGCGTGCCCAACGTGAAGGACCTGGGCCTGGAAGCGGTGGGTGTGGCGCAGGGCGCCCAGGGCGAGGTGATCGTCAACGCGCACTACCAGACCAACGTGCCCAGCATCTACGCCGTGGGCGACGTGACCAACCGCGTGCAGCTCACGCCCGTGGCCCTGGGCGAAGCCATGGTGGTGGTGGACCAGCTGTTCGGCCCCGCTGCCGGCAAGCCACCGCGCAGCATGGCCTACGACTACATCCCCACCGCCGTGTTCACCCACCCCAGCATCGGCACCGTGGGCCTGAGCGAGGCGCAGGCGCGCGAGCGGTTTGGTGCCATCACCGTGTTCCGCAGCGAGTTCAAGGCGCTCAAGCACACGCTCTCGGGCAGCACCGAGCGCACGCTGATGAAGCTCATCGTCGACACCGCCACCGACCGTGTGGTGGGCCTGCACATGGTGGGCGCCGAAGCCGGCGAGATCGTGCAGGGCTTCGCCGTGGCCATGAAGGCCGGCGCCACCAAGGCCGTGTTCGACAGCACCATCGGCATCCATCCCACAGCGGCGGAAGAATTCGTGACGATGCGGGAGCCTGCGCGGAATTGAGAGGCAAGCCCCCCCGCGCCGCTTCGCGTCACCCCCCCCAGGGGGGCGATGCCTTCGGACCGGCGGAGCCGGATCTTCGGCATCTCTGGACGTTCTGGCGCAACGCTTGTAGCTGAAGCGGGGGAGTGTGCTCGCATTTCCCGCCGTCATGAGCTGGCGAGTCGCGCAGGGCTGGGCGGATCAGGGCTGCGCAGTGTTTGAGCCGAAGGCGCGTTTTGCGCAGACCCGCCCAGACCGAGCAACGCAGCGTGCCCGAAGCGCAGCGGAGGGACAGCGAATGCGGCAGCCTTTTCTTTGGGTCCTTTCTTCTGGCAAAAGAAAAGACCTCGGCCGCCGGGCCGAATCCCGGCCAAACCAAGCCATCGACGAAAGTGCCACCCCCGCGCGCCGCCACTGTACGTGTCGCTACAAAACCCCTCAAACCACCACCAGCCACACCACCGCCAGCCCGGTGTGCGCCCACAGCCCTGGCGCCAGCCAGGCGACGTAATGCCGTCCGCCGCTGAAAGCAGCCGTCAGGCTCTTGCTGGCCGCGTGCACCGACAGGGCCAGGGCCACCGCTTGCAGCCCGCTGCTGCCCGGGGCCATGGACACGAACACCGCCGCCAGCGACGCGTGCAGATCGGCCAGGGCGCCGAGCAGGGCGCCGACCAGCACACCGCGCTCCCCCAGCCACAGTTCCAGACCGTGCACCAGCGCCTGGACGCCCGTGAGCAGCGCCGCCACGGCCGCAGCGCCTTTCAGGCTGAACATGCGCTCGCTGCCGGCTACAGGCACCCCTTCCACCCGGGGTGAGGTGATGCCATCGCCCATCGGCTCTGGCGGTGCACCGCGCACCAGCCAAAGTCCCCAAAGAGCCGCAGCAGCAGCAGACACCAGGGCCGGCCCCCACAGCACAGACAACCATGCCGGCTGAACGGCGGCCGCCACCAGCAGCAACTGCAACTGCGTGGACACGCACGACAACAGCCCCCCACCAGCCATGAGCCGGGCCCCCGAATGGCCGTCGCGCACAGACAGCCCGAGCGTGGCAATCGTGGCGGTGCTCGACACGAAGCCCGAGGCCACCGACGACAGCGCCACCGCGTGCCGGGCCTGCAGCAACCGCCGCCCGAGGTGCGCCAGCGACTGCAGCGCCAGCAACAGCACCAGCAGCTGCAGGATCAGGTGCGGGTTGAGCACGGAGCCCCACAGCGGCCGGTCGGGCACCAATGGCAAGGCCATGAGCACCAACGCAGCCAGAATCAGCCCGTCGCGCACTTCCCCCGGTCGCAACCAGTGGCGCACGAAGCGGTGCAGGCGCTCGCGCCCGGCCAGCAAGGCCGTGAGGCCCATGGCCAGCCCGGCAGCCAGCGGCAGGCTGGCCACGCACAACACACCGATCAGGTAGGTCAGCAGCAGAGCGAGTTCGGTGGTCACGCCGGGGTCGTCGGAGCGGTCGCGCCAGTAGGCCACCACCCCCAGCGCCGCCACCATGGCCGCGCCCACCGCCACCAGCCAGACCCAGCCGGTCAGCGCCGTGGTGGCGCCCATCACACTGGCCACCGCAAAGGTGCGCAAGCCGGCAAAGGCGCGGCCGGGCCCCTCACCCTTGCGCCGCTCACGCTCCAGCCCCACCAGCAAGCCGCAGCCCAGCGCCGCGCTGAGCACCAGGGCAGCGCCGGCAAGGTCCAGATGGGCCAGGGTATCGCCCAGAGGCGGGGGTTGCACGGCGAGCGTCTCCGGTGGGGAAGGTGCGGGTGGCAGCAGGTGTCATGCAGGGCGATCAAAATAGCCCCATGCACAAGACGCCCCACTTTACCGCCCCCGTCACCTTCACCGACCCGCAGGCCGCCCTGGCCCAGGTGCAGCGCATCTACCAGGGCAATGTGGAATTCCTGCGCCAGGCCATGCGCGAATTCGTGGAAGGTGGCGACACGTCCATCGCGCAGCGCGTGCGCGCCTGCTACCCGTACGTGCGCCTGCACACCCACAGCACCCTGCGCCAGGGCCCGGTGCCCAACCGCCGGCTGAGCTACGGCTTCGTGGCCGGACCGGGCCGGTTCGAGACCACCCTCACCCGCCCCGACCTGTACGCCGACTACTACCTGGAACAATTCGAGCTGCTGCTGGCCAACCACGGCGGCGAACTGGAGGTGGGCACCAGCGCGCAGCCCATTCCCATCCACTTCTCGTTCGCCGAACACGACCATGTGGAGGGCACGCTGAGCGCCGAGCGCCGTGCCCTCATGCGCGACATGTTCGACCTGCCCGACCTCACCGCCATGGACGACGGCATCGCCAACGGCACCCACCAGCCCGGCCCGGGCGACCCCCAACCCCTGTCTCTGTTCACCGCGCCACGGGTGGACTATTCGCTGCAGCGCCTGCGCCACTACACCGGCACCGCCCCCGAGTGGTTCCAGAACTTCGTGCTGTTCACCAATTACCAGTTCTACATCGACGAGTTCATCAAGCTCGGACACGCCGAAATGGCCAAGCCCGACAGCGAATACATCGCCTTCGTGGAGCCCGGCAACGTCGTGATGCGCCGCACCGGCCTGGCCGCCGAGCCGGGCGACGGGCTTGGCGTGGCTCCGCCCCGCCTTCCGCAGATGCCGGGCTATCACCTCATGCGTGCCGACCGCAGCGGCATCACCATGGTCAACATCGGCGTCGGCCCGGCGAACGCCAAGACCATCACCGACCACATCGCCGTGCTGCGCCCGCACGCCTGGCTGATGCTCGGCCACTGCGCCGGACTGCGCACCACACAGCAGCTCGGTGACTACGTGCTGGCCCACGCCTACGTGCGCGAAGACCATGTGCTGGACGAGGAACTGCCGCTGTGGGTGCCGATTCCGGCACTGGCCGAGATCCAGCTGGCGCTGGAAGCCGCCGTGGCCGACGTGACCGGCGTGGCGCCGAACGAGCTCAAGCGCATCATGCGCACCGGCACGGTGGCCAGCACCGACAACCGCAACTGGGAACTGCTGCCCGACAACAAGCCGCAGCAGCGCTTTTCCCAATCGCGCGCGGTGGCGCTCGACATGGAAAGCGCCACCATTGCCGCCAACGGCTTCCGTTTCCGCGTGCCTTACGGCACCCTGCTGTGCGTGAGCGACAAGCCCCTGCACGGCGAGATCAAGCTGCCCGGCATGGCCAACCATTTCTACCGCGAACGCGTGGACCAGCATCTGCGCATCGGCATCCGGGCGGTGGAACGGCTGCGCGCCGGCGGGCACGACCAACTGCATAGCCGCAAGCTGCGCAGTTTTGCGGAGGTGGCGTTCCAGTAGGCGCCTGCGCGCGGCGGGCGGTCAGTTCGTGGTCTGGGCGTCGTCGCCTTCGCTCAGCGTCACAAGCAGCTGCACCACTTCGGCGCACTCTTCCTCGATGCGGCTGATGGCGCGCTCCTCACCCGGAGTCAGCGCTTCCCGTGCCTGCTTGCGCAGGGCCTCCGCCTGCTCCAGGATGGCCGTCATGCGCTCGAACAGCTCCGAGGTGATGGCGTCGGCCCGGCTGGTCGGGCGCGCAACCGGATTGGCTTGGACTTCCAGCAGGGGTGGGGGCATGAAGTCGGTGTGAAAGGCAAAGTCACCATCGGCGGTGGATTGCAGCTCGATGGTTTCCATCTCGGCACTGGCCAACAACTGCTCGACGCGTTCGCGCACGTTGGCACGGTTGAACGGCTTGATGAAAAAATCCACCGCCCCCAGCGCCAGCGCCTTGTCCTTGTACTCCGCCCCGGTGTGCGAAGACACCATCACGACCTGGGTGCCGCGCAAACGCGGGTTGCTGCGCATGCGGTCCACCACCTCGTAGCCGCTCAGATCCGGCATTTCGATATCGATCAGCATCAGGTCGGGGCTGTATGCCTCCAGCTTGCTGAGAGCGTCTTCGCCGCGCACCGAAAAATGCAGCTGGGCCACGTCCAGCAGGGTGCGCGCCAGGATGTGCACCATGCTCGGGTCGTCATCGACGATCAGGATCTTGCGGCGCCGCTCACCAGCGTCGGGTTCGTTGTTCTGCATGCGGGCTCCTCTCGTTCGGCGGATTGCCTCCACGGTCCAGGCAAACACTACCACGCTGCGCCAAAAGGCCGAGGTGGGGGAGTGTGGCGCCATGTTGAACCATGTCCGCGGCCTCAATGCCCCGAAAAGATAGGGATTTACCGCCTTGCAGACGGGGCCGCACGCGGAATGTCCCGCCGGCGCACTCGGGGATGCCGGGCACCAGCCACCAGGGAAAACCCTCAGGCGCGCACCAGATGTGCGTCCAGCCCGCGCCGGGGCGAGGGCTCGATGGCAGGCGCCTGGCCCAGGCGGGCCCACATCTGCACCGTGAAGCGCGGCGGCGGGGCCTCCAGCAGCGCATGGATCTCGGCGTACGGGCGCGCCTGCTCAGGGTATTCCTGCAGCGCCTGTGAAATGGGCTGCATGGCCAGGTCCTGCGCGGTGGCCGCCAGTTGGGCCCGCACCCAGGCGCGGCCGGCGTTGATCTGGGTGATGCGGTCGTTGCCCTCGGTGATGAGCCAATAGAAGGCGGGCGTGGTGTCGATCTTGGCGTTGAAGTCGTCGATCTGCATGGTGGTGGCCGAATCGGTCGGCGCCGGCGCCTTGCTGCGGTCGAACAGGCCCACGGCCGCCAGCGTGCGCACCATCGGGTCGTTGAGCGAAATGCCGTCGCGGTGCTCGGCAATCTCCTTCGGTCCCACACGCAGCACCTTGATCGACTCCATCACCGTGCGCGGCGTCACCAGTTCGATGCGCCAGGCCTCCTTGGCAATGCGCCGGTGCTCGGCGATGGCATGGCCCTCGGACGCGCGCACGAAGCCGCTGCGCATACCCGGCAACGGGGTGCTGCCGGCGCGGTTGGTGCGGCGTTTGAACACCTGCTGGAACAGCGGGTCGCGCGCCACGCCGGCGTCCTGCACCAGCCGCACCCGGGCGGTGGGGCGCGCGTCCACCGCGGTGGGCCCGAACACGCCCTGGGGAAACAGTTCGACGTCGGCGCGCAGCCCCTTTTCCCGCGCCGCCTGGTCCAGCAGCTCCAGAAAGGTGCCCTGGCTCAGCCGGCCGCGGTCGATGAACAGGGTGATGGTGTCGGGCTCCGACAGATCCACCAGCCAGCTCTGCAGGTTGTGCGAATGCGGCGCCAGGATGGCGTGCGCCAGCACCCAGCGGCGCACGTCGGGCTCGTTGCCCGGGCCCTGCCAGGCGGCGATGGCCTGCGGGGGCAGCGCGCTGCTGCAGCCTGCCAAGGCAAGCGTGCTGGCGGCGGCCACGGTACCGCCGCCGGCGATGCGAAGGAAGAGTCTGCGTTGCATGGAGGGCTCCTGAATGAAAGGGACGGAGGACGGAGACAGGTCCGGTTTCGGGTCCACGGTGGCGCCATTGTGGAAGTCCTGCCGGGCATACACAATGGCTTGAATCGGTACACCAGCCATGCAGATATGAATGCCTCAGACTTCAACTGGACCCTGATCCGCTCTTTCCTCGCCGCCCTGGACCACGGCAGCCTGATGGCCGCCGCGCGCACCCTGGGCACCACACAACCCACGGTTGGCCGGCACATCGCCGAACTGGAGGCCCAGCTGGGCGTGGTGCTGTTCGAGCGCACCGGCCGCGGCCTCGTCCCCAGCAACCATGCGCAGCGTCTGGCGCCCGCAGCGCGCCAGATGGCCGGTGCGGCGGACCAGATGGCGCGCCAGGCGCGCGGCGCGCAAAGCGCCGTGCAGGGCTCGGTGCGCATCAGCGCCAGCCAGCCAGTGGCGTGCGTGCTGCTGCCGCCGGTGCTGCTGCAGATCCGCCTGGCCCTGCCCGCCATCCAGGTGGAGCTGGTGTCCAGCAACGCAGTGAGCAACCTGCTGCAGCGCGAGGCCGACATTGCCCTGCGCATGGTGCGCCCCGAACAGACGTCGCTGGTGTGCAAGCGCGTGGGCCATGTGGCCATTGGCACCTACGCCCACCAGGACTACCTGCGCCGCCGGGGCGTGCCCAACACCCCACAGGACCTGCTGATGCACGAGCTCATCGGCTATGACCGGCAGACCGACATCCTGCGGGGCTTTGCGGGTGTGGGTCTGGTGTTGCAGCGCGAGAACTTCGGCTTCCGCACGGACGATCTCAACGCCTACCAGGCCGCGGTGGTTGCCGGACTGGGAATCGGATTCATGACGCGCTATGCGGCGCGCCAGCAGCCGGGTCTGGTGGCGCTGCTGCCACACTTAAGCATTCCACCGCTGCCCATGTGGCTCGTGGTGCACCGGGAAATCCGCAGCAACCCGCACATCCGCCAGGTGTGGGACTTCCTGGTGCAGGCCCTGCCCGGCGCGCTGGACTGATGCCCGGGCAGGCACCTGTCTACACTTGCCCATGGAGATGCACACCATGACCCCGAACTGGTTTGAAGGTTTCGATTTGCACACCGTGCCCACCGCCGAGGGCCAGGCCACCGTGCGCGTGGGCGGACCGCCCGATGCCCCGGCCCTCGTGTTGCTGCACGGTTTTCCACAAACGCACGTGATGTGGCACCGCGTGGCCCGGCTGCTGCGGAACAACTACCGGCTGGTGCTGCCAGACCTGCGCGGCTACGGCGACTCGTCCCACGCACCCGGTCTGCCCGACCACGCCAACTACAGCAAGCGCGCCCTGGCGCAGGAGGTGGTGGACGTGGTCGCCGCACTGGGCATCGACCACTTTTTCCTGTGCGGTCACGACCGCGGCGGGCGCGTGGCACACCGCCTCGCACTCGACCACCCGCAGCGCGTGCACCGGCTGTGCGTGATCGACATCGCGCCCACACTGGCGATGTACGAACGCACCGACATGGCCTTCGCCCGCGCCTACTACCACTGGTTCCACCTGATCCAGCCGGCACCGCTGCCCGAACTCATGATCGGCGGCAACGCCCATGCCTACCTGCACAACAAGCTGGGGGGCTGGGGTTCGCAGCCCGGGCATGGCAACAGCCCGCTGGCCCGGTTGCCACACATCGAACCACAGGCGCTGGCAGAGTACGAGCGTTGCTTCTGCCGCGCCGAGTCCATCCACAGCGCCTGCGAGGACTACCGTGCCAGCGCCAGCATCGACCTGGAGCACGACCGCGCCAGCCGCGCGCAAGGCCAGCGCATTGCCTGCGACACCCTGGTGCTGTGGGGCGAGCGTGGCGTGGTGCACAAGCTGTTCGATCCGCTGGCCCTGTGGCAGGCCGCCTGCAGCGCGCAGGTGACTGGCGAGGCCCTGCCGGCCGGGCACTTCATTCCCGAAGAATTGCCTGAGCGCACCGCCCTGGCGCTGCGCGACTTCATGCGCGACGCCGCCTGACCTTCCAACAAGCCCAACCGGAACCCACCATGCTGACCGTTCACCACCTGGAAAACTCCCGCTCCCAGCGCGTGCTCTGGATGCTCGAAGAGCTCGGCGTTCCCTACACCGTCAAGCGCTACGAACGCGACCGCAAAACCATGCTGGCTCCGCCCGAGCTGAGCCAGGTGCACCCGCTGGGAAAATCGCCGGTCATCACCGACGGCAAGGTCACCGTGGCCGAATCGGGTGCCATTCTGGAGTACCTGGTGGAGCGCTACGGCGAGGGCCGGTTTTCACCACCAGCCGGCACGCCGGAACACCTGCGCTACCGCTACTGGATGCACTACGCCGAAGGCTCGCTGATGCCGCCCTTGCTGCTCAAGCTGATCTTCGACAAGGTGGAGGTGCAAACCCCGCTGCTGGTGCGGCCGATTGCCAAGGCCATTTCGTCCGCGGTCAAGGCCAGCTTCATCACCCCCAACCTCCAGCGGCACCTCGACTTCCTGGAAGGCGAGCTGAAAGCCTCGCCGTGGTTCGCCGGGAAAACCTTCTGCGCAGCCGACGTGCAGATGAGCTTCCCGCTGGAAGCCGCCGTCGCCCGCGCCGGGCTGGACGCCAGCCGGCCGCGTCTGGTGGACTGGCTCGCCCGCGTGCAGGGGCGCCCGGCCTACCAGCGCGCGCTCGACAAGGGCGGGCCGTACGATCTGGCGGGCTGAGTCGGGCGCTGCATCGCCCCTGCTCCCCTGCTTGAGGGACGGAATCGCCTGCCGCTGACTACCGTGATTTCGCGTACGATGAGAATTCGACGCTTTGTTAACCTTCAACCGGTCGCTGTCGAAGCGCACGCGACGGCAATGCGCCCGGTACATGGTTCGCATCCCGGACACACCAGCCTGTTTCAGGCACGTCGGCATTCGCATGAAGAAACTTCAGCACTGGCTCCAGCGAAAGTTCCATCCGCGCATCGGTCTGCCAGTACGCAGCCACCGGCACACTGCGCCCGCGCTCGAGCGCGGCAGCTCCCTGTCCGCCGAAGATCCCGAAGAGCTGCTCGCGCAGGACATTGCCCAGCTCGACCTGCAGCGCGCCCTGGTGCACCATCTGGAATGGTGCGTGGTGTTCAACGACCGGCTGCACCGGGCCAACAGCCTGCTTACCGAAACCGAGGCCCACTTGCCCGACGCGCAGGAAAGTGGTCTGGGGCAGTGGCTGGCGCACGCCGCCCGCCTGCCCATCGGTCAGAACGCGATGTTTGCCGACCTGTGCCGGGAACACGAGCGCCTGCACGAACTGGCCAACCAGGTCCTCTGCCATGCCCGCAGCGGCCGCATGGATCTGGCCAGCACCCTGCTCAACACCGACTTCGAGCGCAGCCGCCTGCGGGTGCTGGACAGCCTGCGCGAACTGCAGCGCCGCTGAGGGCCAACCGCCCCGGGCGCAGCCTGCCTGCGCTCAGGCCAGCCCGTGGCACTTCTTGTACTTCTTGCCACTGCCACACCAGCAGGGGTCGTTGCGGCCGGGCGTGGGTTCCTTGCGCACAGTTTCCACCCGAGGCCCCACGCTCTGCCAGAGCTCGCGCAGGTCGTACACCGCCCAGATGGCGGCGCCGAAGGCGTTGAGGCGTTCGTCGCTCACACTGGGCGGGCCGTCTTCGGCGTGCATGGACACGGTGGGTGGCGCGGTGTCGTCTTCGGTCAGGGCAACAATGGCATCCAGCGCGTCGTTGAGCACCGCGGCCGCCTCCTTGTCGCGCGGTGCCGCCCATTCTTCGGGCCAGTTTTCCACCACGAACATGAAGCCCAGCGCCCACACCTGCGCGAACGCTGGCAGCTCCTGGTCACCGATCTCGGCGCGCGCGTCGTCCGGCAGGCTGGCCACCGCGCCGCGCACGTCCATGACCTCGGGTTCGTAGGTACGTTCGTCCTCCAGCGTCTCGACATCAGCACCCAGCGACTGCGCAACCTCGTTCCAGCGGCGCGTCCACAGCATGAGGAAACGGCCCGCCTGCCCGGTATCGCGGAAGTGGTTGTCACCGTCCACCCCCGTGCCCAGCAGCACCGGCAGATATTCGTCGGGCATGATCAGACGGCGCGTGCACAGCAGCGCAGCCATCGCCCCCTCGCAGAACTCCCACTGGGGAACGTCCTCGCCGCGCTCGCGCAGGTCGTCCAGAATATCTTCCAGGGCCTCGTAGTCCTCGGCGGTCAGGGGGATGTTCAGGTCGGCGGAGGCAGCAGGGGTGTTCATGGCATTTCGCGGGGCGGGTTTTATGATGCCCTTCAGTGTAGGGGGTGCATGTGGCGTCCCTGCGTTCCTGTCCACGCAACGGCCCGCCCAGCCTCCAACCATCTCCTGCCATGCTCGACCGACTCAACGCCCTCTATCCTGTCCGCTACACCGCGCTGGCGCTGTGCGTGGTGGGTGCCCTGCTCAGCCTGTTCGCCTGGATCGGCTGGGGGGTGGGCGGCTTCTGGCTGCTGGTGTTCGCGGGCCTGTCGGCGCTGGGGTTTCGGGATCTGAAGCAGCGCAAGAGCTCGGTACTGCGCAACTACCCGGTGATCGGGCACCTGCGTTTCATGCTGGAGAAAATCCGGCCCGAAGTGCGGCAGTATTTCCTCGAAGCCGACACCGAGGCCACGCCGTTCTCGCGCAGCCAGCGCAGCCTGGCCTACGCACGCGCCAAGAACGAGAGCGACAAGCGCCCGTTCGGCACCCAGGTCGACCAGACCGAGAACGGCCACGAGTGGCTGAACCACTCGCTCATGCCCACCCAGCTCGCCTCGCACGACTTCCGCACCCTCATCGGCGGGCCGGCCTGCACCCAGCCCTACGAGGCCAGCGTGTTCAACATCTCGGCGATGAGCTTTGGCGCACTGTCGGCCAATGCCATCCAGGCACTCAATGCGGGCGCCCAACGCGGCAACTTTGCGCACGACACCGGCGAGGGTTCCATCTCCGCCTGGCACCGGCTGCACGGCGGCGACCTGATCTGGGAAATCGGCTCCGGCTACTTCGGCTGCCGCGACGAGGCCGGCCGTTTCAGCGAAGAGCGCTTCAAGGCCAACGCGCTGGACCCGCAGGTCAAGATGATCGAGATCAAGCTCAGCCAGGGCGCCAAGCCGGGGCACGGCGGCGTACTGCCAGGCGCCAAGGTCACGCTGGAAATCGCCGCCGCGCGCGGTGTGGCGGTGGGGCAGGACTGCGTGTCGCCCGCCGCGCACAGCGCATTTGCCAGCCCCATGGAGCTGCTGATGTTCGTGGCCCGCCTGCGCGAACTCTCGGGGGGCAAGCCCACTGGATTCAAGCTGTGCATCGGGCACCCCTGGGAATGGTTTGCCATGGTCAAAGCCATGCTGGCCACTGGCATCACGCCCGACTTCATCGTGGTCGACGGCGCCGAGGGCGGGACTGGAGCGGCGCCAATGGAATTCACCGACCACGTGGGTGCACCGCTGCAGGAAGGCCTGCGTCTGGTGCACAACACGCTGGTCGGGGTGAACCTGCGCGACCGCATCAAGATCGGCGCCTCCGGCAAGATCATCAGCGCCTTTGACATCGCGCGCGCCATGGCCATTGGCGCCGACTGGTGCAACAGCGCGCGGGGCTTCATGTTTGCACTGGGCTGCATCCAGGCACAGACCTGCCACACCGGCCAGTGTCCGACCGGCGTCACCACCCAGGACCCGCTGCGCCAGCAGGCGCTGGTGGTGCCGGACAAGACCACGCGGGTCTACAACTTCCATCAGCAGACACTGGAAGCCCTGAAGGAACTGGTGCAGGCCGCCGGGCTGCACCACCCGAGCGAGATCAGCGCCCACCACATCGTGCGCCGCGTCAACGAAAACGAGGTGCGCCTGCTGGCCAACCTGCTGCCGGAGGTGCCGGCGGGTTCGCTGCTGCTGGGCGCAGAGGGCCGGCACGCGGTGTTCACCACCTACTGGGACAAGTCCAGCGCCGACCATTTCGGGCTGGAATGAAAACCTCGACGGATCAAACCCGCTCACCCTCCAGCAGCAACTGTTCGTCCTGCTCCAGCGCACCGTCGGCCCCGTAGCGCTTGCGGCGAAGCAGCGCACCGCGCTCGCCGTGCTCTTCCTCGCGCCGCAGCACGCCGGATTCGTCGAAGTACTTCTGCCAGCCCAGCATCCGCCCATTGCGTTCGGTGTTGACCGCTGCGGGCCGGCCGCTCTCCCAATAGCTTTCGGTCAGGCGCATCTGGTGCCGGCCACGCCATTCGATGGTCTGCTGCATCTTGAGCTGCCCGTTCAGGTACCACTGCCGCACAACCCGTTCGCGGCCCAGGATCCACAGCGTTTCCTGGGTGAGCTGGCCACCCTCGGCCCACTCGCGCGCCACGCCCTCGCGGCCTGGTGATTCGCCGGGGTGCCGGTCGATGAAATCCGCTTCCGACCGTGGTTGGCCCGAGGGGTAAAACACCCGCTTGATGCGCCGCCCCTCCCGCACTTCCTCGGTACGCAGGGTGCGGCCCTGCCCGTCCAGCACCGACTGGAACAGCAGTTGCCCCGCGCGGTGGCGCAGCTGGCCCGTGGCCCGGCCCGAAGCATCGCGCAGCGTGACTTCACCGGCCGCCCCGTTGTGGCCACAAGGCTCCACGTCCTGCGGCACACGCGACTGGCGGTCGCAGCGCAGCGCGCTCAGCGAACCATCCACGTGAAAGTCCATGACCAGTACCGTGCGGCCCTGGTGCACGTAGGTGAAACGCTGCACATGCCCGGCCGGGGCCAACTCCCGTTGCAGCCCGTCAACCGGCCGGACCGGCGCTTGCGCCGCCACCCCGCCGACCAGGCCCAGACCGGCAGCACCCACCCCAAGGTACAACACGTAGCGATGAATCCAGCGCATGGCACACCCCTTCCAGACCTTCAGGAAACCGGCATCTCCAATGCCACGGGCGACCACACCCGGCACACCCGCACCCCCACCCGCGACAGACGCTTCGCCATGCACAGCACGGCAGCATCCTTGCTCAGCAGCGGGCTCGCGTACGCCACGGCCAGGTCGATGAACTTCTGGTCGTCGGGGTCGCGGCAGGTGTAGGGTGCCTTGGCAGCCTCGGGCACCGGACGGTGCAACTGGTCAAACCGGTCCAGCACCGCTTGCGCTGGCAGGTCCCGTGCACGCAACCGCCGGGCAATCTGCGGGTACTCCAGCACGCGCAGCAGCTCCTCGCGCATGGCGGCCGTGGCCAACCAGCCCAGCGACTGCGCGTGCAACGCGTCGCGCAACGCGGCAACGGCGGGATCCTCGAACACCAGCAGGTCGAGCGCGATGTTGGTGTCGATCACAAGCGCTGACAACAGGTGTCTCCCCGAGGGCGACTCAGCCCTTGCGGGCCAGCAGGTCGAAACGGAACAGCCGGCATTCGATCGGCCCGTTCCACAGCGGCACCCGGCGCGACTCCTTGAAGCGCATCTTGCCGGGCAGTTTCAGATCGGGCGTGAGCAGCCAGGCGCTCCAGCCGGCATAGTGGCTCTTCCAGTGCGCGGCCAGTTGCAGGAAAAATTCGCTGGCGTCGCCGCCGTCGGCCATCTGGGCGCTTTCGCGGCCGAGGCCCGGCGCGGGAGGAGCCGCCTGGCCCACGGTGAAAGTGCGCGGGGCACGCGGGGCAGCGCGCTGGGCGCGGGCGCTGGCGCGCTCTTCCGCCCGCTCGCCCGCCACACCGGCAGCGGCAATGCGCTCGCCGTACGGCGGGTTGAGCAGCATCACGCCCGGCCGGTCGGTGGGCGGCTGGCGCTGCAGCGCGTCACCGCCGCGCAGTTCGATGGCGTGCGCCACGCCCGCGCGCTCGGCGTTGCGCTGCGCGAAGTCGACCATGCGGAACGACACATCGCTGCCGAACACGATGGGCGCATGCCC
>JALORL010000347.1 GCA_025458915.1 Hydrogenophaga sp. | reverse complement strand
ACCCTGATCGCCCCTCCCGCGCTGGTGCGCCGTGCCGAGCAGCAGGACACCCAAGCCATCCAGGCGCTGGACAGTGCGCATTTCCTGCACCCGTTCACCGACCACGACGCGCTGGCTGGAAAGGGGGCGCGTGTCATCACGCGGGCCGACAACATCTACGTGTGGGATTCCGAGGGCGCCAAGATCCTCGACGCCATGAGCGGGCTGTGGTGCGTGAACGCCGGCTATGGCCGCAAGGAGCTGGCCGACGCCGCCTACCAGCAGATGATGACGCTGCCGTTCTACAACAGCTTCTTCAACACCACCAACGTGCCGGCGGTGCAGCTGGCCACCAAGCTGGCGTCGCTGGCACCCCGCGCCGGGGACTGGGGCTTCGAGCACGTGTTCTTCAGCAGCAGCGGCAGCGAAAGCAACGACACCAATGTGCGCATGGTGCGCCGCTACTGGGACCTGCTGGGCCAGCCCCAGCGCAAGGTCATCATCAGCCGGAACAACGCCTACCACGGCAGCACCATGGCGGGGGCTTCGCTGGGCGGCATGAGCGGCATGCACGCCCAGGGCGACCTGCCGATTCCCAACATCACCCACATCGAGCAGCCGCACCACTGGGAGAACGCGCTGCCCGGGGAAAGCCGGGACGACTTCGGCCTGCGCGCTGCGCGCTGGCTGGAGGAAAAGATCCTCGAGATCGGCCCGGACAAGGTGGCGGCCTTCATCGGCGAGCCGGTGCAGGGCGCCGGTGGCGTGATCATTCCGCCCGACACCTACTGGCCCGAGATCCAGCGCATCGTCGACAAGTACGGCATCCTGCTGATCGCCGACGAGGTCATCTGCGCCTTCGGCCGCCTGGGCCACTGGTTCGCCTACGAAAAGTTCGGCATGCGCCCCGACCTGGTGACCTTCGCCAAGGGCGTGACCAGCGGCTACATCCCGCTGGGCGGCGTGATGGTGGGCGGCCGCGTGGCCCAGGTGCTGATCGAGAAGGGCGGCGAGTTCAACCACGGCTACACCTACAGCGGCCATCCGGTAGCCTGCGCCGTGGCGCTGGCCAACCTGGAGCTCATGGAGCGCGAGAACCTGCCCGGGCGGGTGAAGGACGACATCGGTCCTTACCTGGCCCAGCGTTTCGCCGAGCTGAACGACCACCCGCTGGTGGGCATGGCCGAGACCTGCGGCTTCGTGGCCGGTCTGGTGCTGGTGAAGAACAAGGCCACCCGCCAGATGTTCGATCCCGACCTGGCGGTGGGCATGATCTGCCGCGGTCACTGCTTCAGGAGCGGTCTGATCATGCGTGCCGTGGGCGACCGCATGATCATTGCGCCCCCGCTGGTGATGACCCGCGGGCAGATCGACGAGATGATGGCCCTGATCGTGCAGTGCCTCAACGCCACGCTGGACGACCTGCGCCGGGCGGGAGAACTGGGTTGACCGGCTTGGCCCCGGTGCCACCGGTGCCACCGGGGCCGTCGGGGCGTGTGGTCGGGCTTTGAATCTTTGATACAGTGCTCCGTGCCCCAAAGTGGGGATGAACCTGGTCTGCTAATTGCTTTGATTCCCGGGTCTGTCGGGGTTTCTGCGGTTCGTCCCGTCGCCCGGGTCCCCTGTCTGTTCTCACCTCATTGTTTGGAGACGTTTCATGATGAAGAAACACGTACTTGCACTGGCCCTGGCGGCGGTGTTCGTGGCTGCTTGTGGCAAGAAGGAAGAGCCCGTGGCCGCACCGGCCGCCCCGGCGCCGGTGGCGGCGGCCCCCGCCGCGCCTGCCGGCCCCGTGCTGGACGATGAAAAGGTCCTGAACATCTACAACTGGCCCGACTACATCACCGAGACCATGGTGGCCGACTTCGAGAAGGAGTTCGGCATCAAGGTCAACTACGACACCTTCGAGAACAACGAAGCGCTGCACGCCAAGCTGGTCGCTGGCAACTCGGGCTACGACATCGTGATCCCCACCGCCGGCTTTGCCAAGAAGCAGATCGACGGCGGCCTGTACCAGCCGATCGACAAGTCCAAGCTTGGTGCCCTGGGCCTGGGGTTTCACCACCGTGGGCATCAACAAGACCAAGGTCGAGAAGGCCCTGGGCGGCATGCCCATGCCTGAAAACGCCTGGGACCTGGTGTTCAACCCGGAGTACTCCAGCAAGCTCAAGTCCTGCGGCATCGCCTACCTGGATTCGCCCAGCGAGATCCTCCCGGTGGCCCTGCACTACGTCGGCAAGCCGGCCTACAGCGAGAACCCGGAAGACTTCAAGGCCGCGCAGGAGATGCTGATGAAGGTGCGGCCTGACGTGCGCCTGTTCTCCAGCACCATGATCGACGACATCGCCGGCGGCAAGGCCTGCGCCTTCATCGGCTGGTCCGGCGACATCAACATTGCCGCCGACCGCGTGAAGGAAACCGGCGGCACCGACGAGATCGTGCCCCTGCTGCCCACCGGCGGTGGTCTGGTGTTCATCGACACCATGGCCATTCCAAAGGACGCCAAGCGCGTGAACAACGCCCACGCCTTCATCGACTTCTATCTGCGCGCGGAGAACGGCGCGGCCATGGCCAACGAGATGAACTACCCCACCGGCAACAAGGCCGCCCTGCCCATGGTGAAGGACGAGGTCAAGCAGAACCAGACCATCTTCCTCAACGAGCAGGACACCGCGCGTCTGATCGCCACCGGTGGCTTCTCCAACGAGATCTCCGGCACGCTCAACGACACCTACAACGCGTTCAAGCGCGGCAAGTAAGTCTGGCCGGCGAAGGCTTGGGGCTGTTCATCCGCAAGGGTTGAACAGCCCTTTTTCTTTTCCCCCGATCCTTTCCTGATCCGAGAAACGGAATCCGACATGGCTGATGCAGCGGGCTTTCTGGTGACTGAAAAACTCGTCAAGCGCTTCGACGAGGCGGTGGCGGTGGACGAGGTGTCGCTCTCCATCGGCAAAGGCGAAATCTTTGCGCTGCTGGGCAGTTCGGGCTGCGGCAAATCAACGCTGCTGCGCATGCTGGCCGGCTTCGAGAAGCCCACCTCCGGGCGCATCATGCTCGGCGGCCAGGACGTCGCCGCAGTGCCGCCCTACGAGCGGCCAGTGAACATGATGTTCCAGAGCTACGCGCTGTTTCCGCATCTCAACATCTGGGAGAACGTGGCCTTCGGCCTCAAGCGCGAGGGTCTGCCCAAGGCCGAGGTGCAGCAGCGCACCGACGAAATGCTGGCGCTGGTGCAGCTCACCCCGTACGCCCAGCGCAAGCCGCACCAGCTCTCCGGCGGCCAGCAGCAGCGCGTGGCACTGGCGCGCAGTCTGGCCAAAAAGCCCAAGCTGCTGCTGCTCGACGAACCGCTGGGCGCGCTGGACAAGAAACTGCGCGAGCAGACCCAGTTCGAGCTGGTGAACATCATCGAGAAGGTGGGCGTGACCGTGGTCATGGTCACGCACGACCAGGAAGAGGCCATGACCATGGCCAGCCGCATTGCCATCATGAGCAAAGGCCGCGTGCTGCAGGTGGGCACGCCGGCGGAGATCTACGAGCACCCGGTGAACCGCTTCGTGGCCGACTTCATCGGCAACGTGAACCTGTTCGAGGGCAAGCTGTCCGTGGACGAGCCCGACCGCTGTGCGGTGGACAGCGGCATCGGTCGCATCCACGTGGGGCACGGCATGCCGGGCACGCTGGGGATGCCGGTGGCGCTGGCGGTGCGGCCGGAAAAAATCGAGATCAGCAAGGCGCCCCCGCCGGCCGATGCCGGTCCCAACGTGTTCAAGGGCAAGGTGAAGGAAATTGCGTACTTCGGCGCGCACAACACCTTCATCGTCGTGGCCAGCACCGGCCAGAAGGTGAAGATCACCGAAGCCAATACCTCGCGCCACGACCTGTCCGACATCACCTGGGAAGACGAGGTGCATTTCTGGTCCGACACCGCGGGTGTTGTCCTAAGGGACTGAAGTTGAAGACCCCCCTGCGCCGCTGCGCGGCTTCCCCCCTTGAAGGGGGGACGGCGCGAGAGGCCCGTCCTGAGCATGTCGAAGGGCGGTTCCGCGGCGTTCTGGTTTCAGGTTGATGCGCGCGTAGGTTTGTAGTTTCTGGAGGTACTGGATGGCCACTTCTTCGCTCCCCGTTCCCGGCAAGCGTTTCCCCGTTCCCGGCAAGCGTTTCGTCATCGGCGTGCCCTATGGCTGGCTGCTGGTGTTCTTCTTCCTGCCGTTCCTGATCCTGCTCTACATCAGCTTCGTGGACATGGGCGCGGACATCAGCCCGTTCAAGCCGCTGTGGGACCCGGAGTCCGGCGTGTTGCGCCTGAAGTACGAGAACTACCTCGACATCTTCCGCGCCGGCGAGGGCGCGCCGCTGTTCCAGACGCTGTATGTCGACGCGTACCTGCGCTCCATCTGGTACGCGCTACTCACCGCGATCTTCTGCCTGCTCCTTGGCTATCCGTTTGCCTATTTCATTGCGCGTTCGCCCGAGAGCATCCGCCCCGCGCTGCTGCTGCTGGTGATGCTGCCGTTCTGGACCTCGTTCCTGCTGCGCGTGTATGCCTGGAAGGGCCTGCTGGCCGATCAGGGCGTGATCAACCGCTTCCTGATGTTCACCGGCATCACCAGCGAGCCCATTCCCATGCTCTACACCGACGTCTCGATGCTGGTGGGCATGACCTACGTGTACCTGCCGTTCATGATCCTGCCGCTGTACGCCAACCTGGTGAAGATGGACTTCCGCCTGCTGGAGGCCGCCTACGACCTCGGCACCACGCCGTTCAAGGCGTTCTGGCTGGTGACGGTGCCGCTGTCCAAGGCCGGCATCATCGCGGGCTTCATGCTGGTGTTCATT
>JALORL010000095.1 GCA_025458915.1 Hydrogenophaga sp. | reverse complement strand
GCGGGGTCTTGCCATGGTGTTGAGCGATGGGGCAATGCGTCCAGCTTCTTCAGGGCGGGCAGAAACTTGTTGTGCCGCGCCACATTCTGCAACGCCGCCATGCCCACGCAATACTTGGAACAGCTCTTGGTCGGGTGCTGGTGGAGGGCGCGCAGGATCTTGTCGGCAATGCCGTTGCCGTTGGCCGACTTGGTTTCCACGATGAAGCGGTCGGGGTCGGTGGCGTGCTGGCGTTCGCCGGCCTGGAAGCGCAGGTGGGCGTCGATGGTCATGCGTTCGCCGCCTTGCCGCGCCACCAAAGTGATGCGCTGATAGCGCATCTCGATGACCGGTGCCAGCCGGTGCGGAAACGGTTCGCCGTACAGCGCCTCGTAGCTTTGATGGATGTGGCGCAGCGCGGTGTCGTCGAGCAAGCCATAGTGCTCGACCGGCACCTTCAAGCGCTTCTTCACGGTAAGGCCACGTTTGTCCTTGAGCTTGACCTCGACGAAGCACAGCTGTGCGTCGGTGTACTTGCGTACCCGCACCTTGCAGCGGCGGCGGCGGCCCTGGTGGTGGTCGAAGTAACTGTGCAGGGCTTCGTCGTCGAAGTAGCAGGTCTCGTAGGTGAAGGCGCGGGTGCCGTCGATGTCGAGGATGTCGAAGTGCTTCACCAGTTCACCGATCGCGGCCTGCAGCACCGGGGCCTGCACCACGTACTTGTTGTCCAGCCGCTCCAGCATGGCGGCCTTGGCATTGAGCTGTTCCAGCGAGATGGCGGCAAAGGGCTCCAGCAGCCAGCCGGGGATCGGCAGGGGGGCGGCCGGGCTCATGCGGACCTCCGGGTGGCGCGGTAGAACACGTTGATGCGCGCCATGTCGTTGATGTAGTCCAGCGCGGTGATCTGGTAGGACATGACCTCCACCCCGAGGCGCGCAGAGAGGTCGGCACGCATGGCCTCGGGGTCGGACAGGGCGTGCGGGTCGATCTTGTCCAGCGTGAGCTTGATGCCATCGGACGAGCGCAGGATGGCCGGGTGGTCCACCACCCAGGCGCCCAGCAGGATGAGCACCACCACCAGCGCCACGAAGGGCAGCGTGGTGCCCTGCACCGAGCAGATCACCGCAAGGGAAATGCTGCCGAAGAAGTAGGTGATCTCGGTCTTGCTGATCTGCTCCGAGCGCAGCGAAAACAGCGCCAGGATGGCAAACAGGCCGAAGCCGGCGGCAATGCTGAACTCCACCACCGAAAGAATGGTGAGCACCGCAAAGGCAAAGATGTTGAACATGGCCGCGGCCGTGACGAGTTCCTTGTCGCGGTAGCGCTGGTAATACAGGCCGAACACGAGCAGAACCATGGCCAGCAGGTTCAGGCCGAAGCGCACCATGAGCTCGAACGCGGGGGACTGGTCTGGCAACGCCATCCGGTCAGATGACAGTTCCATGACAGCCACAACGCGGGCCTTCGGGGGTTTATTCCTGCTCAGATGTAAACATTTGATACCCCCGCCGCAGGGTTGGGCTACCCCCCGCCGCGCTGCGCGCGACCCCCCTGGAAGGGGGCACACCCATTGGGCCGTCATGAACTTGTCGAAGGGCGGACCTTCGGGTGTTCTGGAGGAAGCCATTTCGGGCCGTAGAAGTTTTCGCCCTCGGGTAGACCGTGTTTTCCAAACCCTGGGGATAACTTTATAACAATCGGGTTGTTATCCACAGGCTGGGGATGATTTGGGAAGTTGTTCGCGCGAGCGGTTTTGGGGAACAGGGGGGTTCGCACAGGCTTGTGCGCGCTTCAAGTGCCTGTCGGCATTGGAAAAAATGCGCTTTTCCACATGTTTGACCGCCTTCTACTACTGCTACTAATTTGAATAAAAGACTTAGTTAAACAACCGGGGACAAGGGTGCGCAGCCGGTTTTGCGGTGGCTGCTGCCCATTTTTCCGCTTGGTGAAATTTCAGGCGGTTGAAAACGCGGGCTGGCGCGGTGGAACGTGCATGGCCCGCCGCCGGTCACAACGGGTGGTTGACCAGCATGAAGTCGGGGTCGTCCGGGTGGCGTTTCTGACTGAAGCCCAGGTGTTTCATGAGCTTGAGCATGCTGGGGTTGTGGGCCAGCACCAGGCCCTCGATCTCGCTCAGGCCCTTGTCGCGGGCAGCTTCCATGATGCTGAGCATCAGGCGCGAGCCCATGCCCTTGCCGTTGAAGTCGTCGGCCACCACCAGCGAGAACTCGGCGCTGGCTTTGTCGGGGTTGGTGATGTAGCGCGACACACCGACAATGCGCTCCACCTCGATCGGCTGACCATCCGGCCCGGTGGCGGGGCTGCGGTGCACGGCCACCAGGGCCATCTCGCGGTCGTAGTCGATCAGGGTGAGGCGGGCCAGCATGGCCGGCGGCAGTTCCTTCAGCGCCGACACAAAGCGGAAGTAGCGGCTTTCCGGTGACAGGTTTTGCACCAGATCCTGCAGCATCTGGGCGTCGTCGGGATGGATGGGGCGGATGGTGTATTCCCCGCCGCCGCGCATGGGCCACACCTGCTCGTAGCGTGCCGGGTAGGGCAGGATGGCCAGGTGGTTGTGGTTGCGGGCACTGGCCGGGGCACTGTCGACGACGATGCGCGCGTCCACTGCCACGGCACCGTCGGCGTCCACGATGATGGGGTTGATGTCCATTTCGCGCAGCTGTGGCAGCGCACATACCATTTCCGACACCCGCAGCAGGACCTGCTCCAGTGCCCCGCGGTCCACCGCGCTGGCGCCGCGCCATTCGTCCAGGGTTTCGTCCACGCGCGAGCGTTCGATCAGCCGGCGCGCCAGAAACTGGTTCAGGGGTGGCAGTTCCATGGCGCGGTCGTTGATGAGCTCGATCATGGTCCCGCCAGCGCCGAAGGCGATCACCGGGCCGAACGGGTCGTCGGTGACCAGACCGATGTAGAGCTCCCGCCCGCGGTGGTTGCGGGCCATCTTCTGGATCGTCACGCCGTTGATGCGCGCACCGGGCTGCAGTTTGGCCACGGTCTGCACCAGGGTCTGGTACACGTCGCGCACGCCCACCGCGTTCATCACGTTGAGCGCCACGCCGCTCACGTCGGACTTGTGGGTCACGTCCGGCGAATCGATCTTGAGCGCCACCGGGTAGCCGAGCTGGGTGGCGATCATCATCGCCTCCACCGGGCTGCGTGCCAGGATGGTCTGCGTGACCGGAATGTGGAAGGCCGACAGCAGGGCCTTGGACTCCATTTCGGTCAGCACCTTGCGCCGCTCGGCCAGCACGTTCTCGATCAGCAGGCGCGCGCCCTCGATGTCGGGCTGGGCCAGGGCCGACAGCGGTGGCGGAGTCTGTTGCAGCAGCTGCTGGTTCTCGTAGAAGCTGGCAATGTTGCCGAAGGCGCCCACAGCCGCTTCGGGGGTGCGGAACGAGGGAATCGTGGCCTGGGTCAGCACCGCGCGCGCTTCACCCACCGAGGCATCGCCCATCCAGCAGCACAGCAGCGGCTTGCCCAGACGGTCTTTCAGATCGGCCATGCCGCGTGCCACCTCGGCGGCGTCCACGCCAGCCTTGGGCGAGTGCACCACCAGCACGCCGTCCACGCCCCGGTCCTTGCCCGCTGCTTCGATGGCAGCCCGGTAGTGCTCGGGGCGGGCCTCTTCGGACAGGTCGATCAGGTCGGTCAGCGAGGCCAGGGGCGGCAGCAGCGGCTGCAAGGCTTTCGTGCTCTCGGGCGAGAGCACCCCCAGCGCCAACTGGATTTCGCTCACCCAGTCGGCGGCCAGCACGCCAGGTCCGCCGCCGTTGGTGACGATGGCCAGGCGTTTGCCCACCGGCCGGTAACGCGAGGCCAGGCACTTGGCTGCCGAAAACAGTTCCACGAAGGAGCGCACCCGAACCGCACCGGCACGGCGAAGGGCGGCGTCGAACACGTCGTCGCTGCCCACGATGGCACCGCTGTGGGTCTGGGCGGCCTGGTTGCCGGCGATCTTGCGTCCGGCCTTGAGCACCACCACCGGCTTGGCATTGGCCGCGGCGCGCAACGCGCTCATGAAACGCCGGGCGCTGGAGATGCCTTCCAGATACACCACGATGCTGTGCGTTTGCGGATCGCTGGCCAGATAGTCCAGCACCTGCGCCATGTCCACCGAGGTGTTGGGCCCGAGCGAGACCACCATGGAAAAACCCACCGCGTTCTCGCTCGACCAGTCGAGGATGGAGGCGGTGAGCGCACCCGACTGCGACACCAGCGCCAGCGAGCCGGTGGCCGCCAGCGGACCCACCACGCTGGCGTTGAGCCCCCGCGCAGGCCGCTGGAAACCCAGGCTGTTCGGTCCCAGCAGATGCATGCCATGGCGCTTGGCGGTGCGGTGCAGGCTGGCGGCCTGGTCCGGTGTGGCGCCGCTGCCGATCAGCAGGGCGGCGCGGCATTTGATCCGCCCGGCCACCTCCAGCGCCTGCTGGGCTTCGTCGGCTGGCAGCGCAATGATGGCCAGGTCGGCCCGGGTCTGTGCCAGGTCGGCCAGGGTGCCGGTGGTGTGCACGTCCAGGAACACGAGCTGACCGGCAAAGCGCTGGGCGCGCAGGGCGTCCATCAGGGCCTGTGCCTGGGCGGTGGGGGCGCCAGCGGCCCCGGCGCCGCCGGTGGGGCCGGTGAACACGGCGATGGTGTCCGGCTGGAACAAGGGCGCGAGAAAGTGCTGGTCCATGGGCAATGCCGGTACGTGTGTGAAAGGGACCAGCCCGCGGCCAGCCACGTCTCGCTGCATGATGCCTGTTGCCAGCGGTTCGCGGCAAGCGCGTCCCTGTGGTGCGCGGTGCCTTTGTCGGTGTGGTGCGGACAAAAAAAAGCCCCGCTGGGCGGGGCTGGCTTCCGGTGGGCAGGGAGGATGGGTCTCAGCTTTGTGGCTGTGCCGGAGCGTCCATGCGGTGGTGTTTGTGGTGGTGGCGATCCGGGTGCTGCCCACCACCGCGCATGCCGGTGCGCTGGTGACCGCCCATGTGGTGGCTGTCAAACACTTTCTGCTGTTCGGGGTTCAGAGCGGCATAGAAGCTCTTGATGGCGTCGAACCGCTGCGCCATGGTGGCTTGCCGTTCGGCCATGCGCTCCTGCATCTTGTCCAACCGCTCGGGGGTGGTGAGCGCAGACCAGTCCGTGCGCCCACCGCCCGATGGGCGCTGCATGCCGTGACCGGCTTCCATGCGTGCGGTGAATGCCAGCCAGGCCGTTTCCTGTTCGGGCGTGAGTTGCAGTTTGGCCTTGAGCGCTTCGTGGTGGGCTGCGCGGCGCGCCTGCATGTGCTGGCGGTGTGCACCGGGGTGCCTGCCGTGGCCCATGCCCTGCGGTTGCTGCCCGGCTTCGGCCGGGGCGGCCTGGGTTGCCTGCGCCAGATGCATGAGGTTGGAGCCCACATGGGTGCGCTGGGCCATGTGCTGGGCCAAGTGCTGGTCCAGGGACCCGCTGTGCACCGCGGTTGCGGGTGCGCCGGTGGGACCGGACAGGGCAGTGGCGGACACGGCCGCAGCAGCGCACAGCAGGGCGGTGGCCAGCAGGGTGCGGGAAGACAGTTTTTTCATGGTCACTCCTCAGGGATGGTGGGATCGATCGAAACATCGGTCGAAACGATGGTGGGGCCCATCGGTGGTGCCAGTGTGTGCGCTTCGTGTATCCGGTCTGTGCGCTGCAGGTGGCTGCTTTGTAAAGTTCTGTGGCGGTTCATGTCGCCCGGCCTGCATGGCGGTTCAGGCTTTCAGGGGGTCCAGGTCGTCCAGGATGGGGCATTGCGGGCGGCCGTTGCCCGGGCAGCGTTCGGTCAGGTCGGCCAGTGCGCGGCGCATGGCCTGCAATGCTTCGATGCGCTGGTCGAGGTCGTCCAGGTGTTTGCGCGCCACCCGCTTCACGCTGGCGCTGCTGCGCTGGCGGTCGTGCCACAGGTCCACCAGTTCGGCAATGTCGTCGAGCGCGAAACCCATGTTGCGCGAACGGCGAATGAAGCACAGCGTGTGCACATCGTTCTCGCTGTACTGGCGGTAATTGCCATCGGTGCGCGACACCGCACCCAGCAGGCCGAGCGACTCGTAATGCCGCAGCATCTTGGGCGAAATGCCGCTCAGGCGTGCCGCCGTGCCGATGTTGACGGGCCAGGTCCTGGTGGACACGGCCGGGGGCGCTGCAGCGCGGCGTGCCGCGGGACGGGGAGACAGGCCGGACTTCATGCGCTGACGGTGTAGCCCTCTTCGCGGATGGCCTTGGCAATCGCCTCGGCGGGTTGCGCGGATTGCACATCCACCCGGTCATGGGCACGGTCGATCCGCACTTCGGCGCTCGGATCCAGCGTTTTGATGGCAGTGGTCACCACTTTTTCGCAGTGGCCGCAGGTCATGCCCTGCACGGTGAAGGTCTGTTGCATGTGGTGTTCTCCGGTCGGTGAAACCCTGTGGCGGGCTGGAGCGGTGCATTGTCAGGCTTGACATCATGTCAAGGTCAAGCGCGGGGGCTTGTCACAGATGGCAACAAGACCTTTCTTGACCTTCCCATGGGGGGAAAGCTTATGCTCTGCGCATGGAATCTGTGATTGATCTGGGCATTGGCGGCATGACCTGCGCCTCCTGCGTGTCGCGCGTGGAACGCGTGTTGAAGAAGCAGCCGGGTGTGACGGAGGCTTCCGTCAACCTCGCCACCGAATCGGCGCGGGTCACGCTGCAAGGTGAAACCGACTGGAAGACGCTGGCCTTGATCAAGCGCGCCGTGCGCGACGCCGGCTACGAGGCGCGCAGCCCGGACGCCGCCGCCGAAGCCCCGGCCGTGGGCCCGCTCGGCATTGCGCGCGATGCCTGGCCGGTGGTGATTGGCGTGTTGCTGTCCGCCCCGCTGGCCCTGCCCATGGTGGGCGATCTGTTCGGCAAGCACTGGATGCTGCCGGCCTGGATCCAGTTCCTGCTGGCCACGCCGGTGCAGTTCTGGCTGGGCGCGCGCTTCTACCGCGCCGGCTGGCATGCACTGCGCGCCTTCACCGGCAACATGGAACTGCTGGTGGCCATCGGCACCACGGCGGGCTGGGCGCTGTCCACCTGGCTGTGGTGGCGCAGCGAACCGGGCGACATGGTGCACCTGTACTACGAGGGTTCGGCGGTCGTCATCACCCTGGTCCTGCTCGGCAAATGGCTGGAGGCGCGCGCCAAGCGCCAGACCACCAGCGCGATCCGCGCGCTGCACGCACTGCGCCCGGAGAAAGCCCATCTGCTGCCCGACGGCATCAAGCGCACCGAAGCCCTGGACGTGCCGGTGGACGAACTGCTTCCAGGCGACCACATCCGGGTTCTGCCGGGAGAACGCTTTGCCGCCGACGGTACGGTGCGCACCGGCCACACGCAGGCCGACGAATCCATGCTCACCGGCGAATCGCTGCCGGTGGCGAAGCAGCCGGGCGATTTCGTCACCGGCGGCGCTATCAACGGTGAAGGTGCAGTGGAGGTGGAAGTGCGTGCGGTGGGCACGCAGAGCGTGCTGTCGCAGATCATTGCGCTGGTGCAGGACGCCCAGGCCACCAAGGCGCCGGTGCAGCGTCTGGTGGACCAGGTGGCGGCGGTGTTCGTGCCGGTGGTGCTGGTGATTGCGCTGGTCACGCTGGTGGTGTGGCTGCAGCTGGGCGCACCGGTGGAAGAGGCCATGCGCAACGCCGTGTCGGTGCTGGTGATTGCCTGCCCCTGCGCGCTGGGGCTGGCCACGCCCACCGCCATCATGGCCGGCACCGGCGTGGCGGCACGCCATGGCATCCTGATCAAGGACGTGCAGGCGCTGGAGATTGCCCACAAGGTGGACACCGTGGCCTTCGACAAGACCGGCACGCTCACCGAAGGCCACCCGCGCCTGAAGCTGATCGAGGCGGTGCCGGGTGTCGACGAGCTCGCCGTGCTCAAGACCGCTGCGGCGTTGCAGGCGCAAAGCGCCCACCCGCTGGCGAAGGCGGTGCTGGATGCAGCGCTGGCGCGTGGCCTGCCGCTGGACGCCGACGCAGCACAACAGGTGCAGGCCGTGACCGGCCGCGGCAGTCAGGGCAAGGTGCAGGGCGCCCTGCTGGCGCTGGGCAGCCTGCGATGGATGGACGAACTCGGCGCCACCATGGGCCCGCTCGCGGCGCGTGCGGCCGTGCTGCAGGGCGAAGGCGCGACCGTGTCGGTGCTGGCCGCCGCAGGCGAGGGCGGCAGCTGGGCCCCGCTGGCGCTGCTGGCCTTTGCCGACGAACCCAAACCCGGTGCCGCTGCCGCGCTGGAAGCCTTGCGGGCACAGGGCATGCGCCTGTTCATGGTGTCGGGCGACAACCGGGGCGCCGCGCTTGCCGTGGGTCACACCCTGGGCCTGCGGGCCGCAGCGGGGGAGATCATTGCCGACGTGCTGCCCGGCGACAAGGCGGCGCTGGTGCAGCGTCTGAAGGAGGAGCGGATGGAAGCTCCGACGGTGGCCATGGCCGAGCGCGAGGGACTGGACCCGGCTGCCTGGACCACCCAGGGCGAACGCAATCCGCTGTATCCCACGGCGGCTGCCACGGGCGATCGCCCACGCCAGGCAACGCACACCGTGGCGATGGTGGGCGACGGTGTGAACGACGCACCCGCCCTCGCCGCAGCCGACGTCGGCATGGCCATGAGCCACACCCAGGGCGGCGGGTCGGACGTGGCCATGCACGCCGCCGGCATCACCCTCATGCGTGGCGACGTGACCCTGGTGGCCGCCGCGCTCGACATCTCGCGCCGCACGGTGCGCAAGATCCGGCAGAACCTGTTCTGGGCCTTTGCCTACAACGCCGCCGGCATTCCATTGGCTGCGCTGGGCTACCTGAGCCCGGTGGTGGCCGGTGCAGCCATGGCGCTGAGCTCGGTCAGCGTCGTGGCCAACGCGCTGCTGCTCAAGCGCTGGAAACCACCGGTCGGACGCTGAGCCGTTGCAGGGGCTGCACCGGCGTGGCTTGACCTTCGTCAAGGCGTCCGGGTTTGCTTGCAGCGATGCTCGGGCAGTACCAGCACCCTTGCTGCAGTCGAGCGCGGAGACCAGCCCATGAAACACCAAGCCCTGCGCGTGATTCGCGATGAACACGCCACGCTGGCTGCCATGTTGCAGTCGCTGCTGCAGATGGTGCGGCGCGGTCCCGAGCCCGACGGCAAGGACCAGCATGCGCTGTTTTTCGAGGTGGTGCGCGCCATGCTGTTCTACATCGGCGAGTTCCCGGAAAAGATGCACCATCCCAAGGAATCGGACCTGCTGTTTCCGCGCCTGGCCCGTGTGGCGCCGCAGGTGCTGCCCACCATCGAGCTGCTGGAACGGGACCACATGGGCGGCGAGCAGCGCGTGCGCGAGCTGGTCCACCTGCTGATGGCCTGGGAGTACCTGGGCGAGACCCGCCGCCCCGCCTTCGAAGACGAGGTGAAGCGCTACGCAAGCTTCTACCTCCGGCACATGCAACTCGAAGAAACCGAGCTGCTGCCCGTCGCCGAGGCGTATCTGACCGATGCCGACTGGCACGCGCTCAACGCTGCGTTTGGCAGCAACCTGGACCCGTTCAACCCGCGCGTGCCCCGCGATCCGCAGTTTGACCGGCTGTTCACCCGCATCGTGATGGCGGCGCC
>JALORL010000346.1 GCA_025458915.1 Hydrogenophaga sp. | reverse complement strand
GTGGCCGCCTGGCAGGCCAGCCACCCCGGCACCCAGGTGGAGCAGCTGGACCTCGCCGTGAACACACCCCCACACCTTGGCGCTGACGCGCTCGGCTTCCGCAATGGCCAGGAAGCCACCACCGACATCCAGCGCCAGGAAAACGCGCTTTCGGAACAGCTGGTGAGCCAGTTCCTGGCGGCGGATGTCATCGTGATCGGCGCCCCGCTCTACAACTTCACCATCCCCACCCAGCTCAAAGCCTGGATCGACCGCGTGGCCCAGGCCGGCCGCACCTTCACCTACACCGAACAAGGCCCCAAAGGGCTGGCCGGCGGCAAGACCGTCATCGTCGCCAGCACCCGCGGCGGCGTGTACTCCACCAGCGAAGCCGGCCGCGCCCTGGAACACCAGGAAAGCTACCTGCAGACCGTGTTGGCCAAGGCGCAGGCGCTGGGCACGGCGGAAGCCGAAATTCGCGCGCACACCAGCGTGGCGGCGAACCAGGAGCGGGCGGTGCGGGTGGCTTGAGGGTCGGGCGCTGAAGCAGCCATGCAGTTTTCTGGGACTGCCAGGTGATGCCGGCAAATCTGCTTTGGTGGTTGGTGCCGCCGCCAATCCGGGGCGATTGGTCAGGCATCAAACGCCACCAATGCGGTGACAGATCCGGTTGTCCTGCTTTATCATGAAACATCTTGATAAATCATGATGGAGATGGCCGTGACGGCTGCTGTCAGAGAAAAATTTTCCTCCCAGGCCGCACCCGAAGTGCTGGCGGCGCTGCGCCAGATCGCAGAAAGCCAAGGCCGGATGACGCCCTGCGCGACTACATCGACCGGCAGCAGAAGGAGCGCCCCCGCCGACACGTGATGGCCGCTTTCGCATCCAGTCTGGACGAGTTCGACAGCCTCTACCGCGAACTGGCCAAGTAAGCCGAGTCAAGTAAACCGTGCCCCACGATTATTTGACCGTGGCCGACGTGCTCGGCATGCACACGGTGCTGATGCAGCGATACGGCGGCGCGCCCGGCGCGCGCGACCCCGGGGCGCTGGAGGCCGCATTGTTCCGACCCCAGACCGGCTACTACGAAGACATCGTGGCCGAAGCGGCTGCCCTGATGGAAAGCCTGGCAATCAACCATTCGTTCTTGGACGGCAACAAGCGCATCGCCTTCGCGGCTGCCGACGTGTTCCTGCGCATCAACGGCTGGCGCCTGCAACGTGCGCCCATGCAGATCCATGCAGAGATGATGCAGATGCTGGAGTCGGGCACCTTTGACATCGCCCACCTCGATCCCTGGCTGCGGTCATTTGCTGCGCCAGCAGGTTGACGCAGCGAAAGCTATTGATCCGGCCCGATGAAGTCTCCATTCCCGTTTGGGCTGAGCTTGTCGAAGCCTTGGTTGCACGCGCTACCCTTCGACAAGCTCAGGGCGAACGGTTCAAACTTCAACGGGCCAGATCAATAAAACCCGAACGTACAGACGCAAGCTGCGCTGTCCAGGGCTGAGATTTGGTGGGTCTCACTCAGCACGTTGCGGGTGTAGGGGGTGGTCACCGACTTGAAGTCCACCGCGCTGGCAACCGCGTCTTGCGCGTTGTAGCTTAGGCGCGCTGTGCGGCTGGCCGCGCATGCTCATAGGCAACACAAACGCTTGATCGGTCGTTATACTGAGGTTTTTAAAATTCAGTATAACGACCGATGTTCTACACCCCTCTGACCACCGCTGCACAAACCGCTTATGCGGCGCTCAGGAGTGCAAGCCTGTTGGAAGGGGTCCGGTCGGTTGCGTCGCTGCCCGGCAGCTTCTCCAAAAAAGTCATCAAGGGCCGCCATTACTGGTACTACCAGACGCCGGACCTGACCGGCAAGCAAAAGCAGATTTTTCTGGGACTGGCCTCAGACGAACTCACCGAGCTGATCGACCTGCACCGAAAAGGTGACGAACGAAAGCTGCATCTGCGCCAGCTCACCCGCCAAGCCATTGCAGCGGGCTGCCCCCACATCGTTTCTACACACGCCAAGATCATCGAACGCCTTGCCGACGCCGGGTTCTTCCAGGCCGGCGGCATCCTGGTGGGCACGCACGTGTACATGGCCTATCAGAACTATTTGGGCGTGCGCTGGCATTCAGGCGCCCAAACGGTGGACTTGGACTTTGCGCATGCAGGCAAAAACGTGTCGGTGGCCATCCCGTCAGACGTCACCATGGACATGGGCAGCGAAATCGAGGCGCTCAAAATGGGTTTCGTGCCCGTGAGCAGCCTTACCACCTACGTGAAGTCAGACGAGCAAGATTTGCAAATCGACTTCGTGACCTCCACTCATCGTGGCGGCGACACGCCGGTGCTCATCAAGGCCCTCAACGCCATCATGCAGCCTTTGAAATTCATGGAGTTTTCCATGGAGGCGCCGATTCAAGTGACCCTGCTGGCCCAGCGCGGCCCCATCGTGGTGAACGCACCGCCCCCGGAAAAATACGCCCTGCACAAACTGCTGGTACACGGCGAGCGCCCGCAGGAAATGAGGGTCAAGGCCTCAAAAGACCTGGAACAGGCGGCCGCGCTCATTGAATACCTGCTGGAAAACGACTCCGAACTGCTGCAAGAGACCTGGAAAGACCTGATCAGCAGGGGGCCAGGGTGGAGTCGCAGGGCTGCGGAAGGCCTTCAGGCACTGCGCAAGCAGTATCCCCATTTGGATGTGGGGGTGTTGCATGGGGCGTGAGGGTTGGCGGTGCTGTTGGCTGTTCTTTGGTGTTGCACTTCAGACTTGAATCCGCCCTTCAGTCGAAGCCGGAATCTCTTTCGAAATGCGCTTCAGTTAAGGAAGGTCTGCACAACACCCGCTGCAGCGCGAGTTGATGCACGCAATTTCAGATGACGGCGATTTCCGGCTCACACGGCTCATTTGAAGGTCAAT
>JALORL010000094.1 GCA_025458915.1 Hydrogenophaga sp. | reverse complement strand
TCGGTTTTCGCCGCGCTGCCGAAGCCGCTGGCGCGCAGCAGCGTGCGTGCGGGCAGGCCGATGAAGCTGTAGCGGCCGAAGCGCTCGCCGCCGACCACCGACTCCAGCAGGAAGCTGTGTTGGCCATCGCCACGGCCATGGGCGAGCTTGAGGTAGAGCGAAAGGGGGGTTTCCAGATCCGCAAAGGCTTCGGCCATGAGCGGTATGCGGTTGTAGCCCTGCTGGGTCAGGCTTTTGAATTCCAGTTCGGTGATCATGTTCAGACGCTCCGTCGGCACCACGGCACGAAGAATGGGGATGCCGTTTGTCTAGAGGTTCTGGCGGACAGCGCCGCCAGAGGGCGGGTGGAGGCTGGCGGGCAGGACGCTTCCGGACGGAGGTTCCAGGCCCCGGGCCCCCGATGGGGTGGGCACATTACGCTGGCTTGCGCCAGGGCCAGGCTCCCCGGCCATTGCGGCACGGCAGACCACCTGTGAGGGATGTGCATGGGTTGAACATGGTGGCCGGAGTGTAGCAAAGCCGGCATTCTGCGGGCGATCGCGTGCGAATGTTCACGACAGGTCAGGCCCTGCCCGCTTGTGGCAATCGGGGCGACGTCGGACAATCTTATTTTTCCGAACGACCGTTCGTTTTTCACACCAACATCATGAGACAAGCCCACCGACCGATCGCCCTTGCCACCCTGTTCGCAGGCCTTGTGTTGCACGCTTCCCTGACCCAGGCTGCGCTGGTCGAGGTCAATGGCGTCAAGCTCGAAGACAGGACCACCGTGGCCGGCAGCGAGCTCAAGCTCAACGGCGCCGGCACGCGCTTCAAGGCGGTGTTCAAGGTTTACACCGCTGGCCTGTACCTGAGCGAGAAAGCCACGACCCCCGAAGCGGTCCTGGCCGCCCAAGGGCCCAAACGCCTGAGCATGACCATGCTGCGCGAGATCGACTCGGCCGAACTCGGCAAACTGTTTTCCCGCGGGATGGAAGACAACATGGACCGCACTGCGTTTTCCAAGCTGATTCCCGGCGTGCTGCGCATGAGCCAGGTGTTCAGCGACCACAAGCGGCTCAACGCTGGCGATACGGTCATGATCGACTGGGTGCCGGGCACCGGTACCGTGCTGACCGTGAAGGGCAAAGTGGAGGGTGAGCCGTTCAAGGAACCCGAATTCTTCAACGCCCTGATGCGCATCTGGCTCGGCTCCAAGCCAGCCGACTGGCAGCTCAAGGATGCGCTGCTCGGCAAGGGCCTCTGACGCGAAGCCCGTGAAAGCCCCCTGAGCGGCGCGGGGGCTTTACCTGCCATTCACGCACAGGACACCGGTGCTTCAAAACCGGTGCGCACAATCGGTCTGCAGCGTTTCGCTTGCCTGCCAGACCCATGAACCACCATCCCTTTCGCTCACTGACCCAACGCAGCTTGCAGCGATGGACCTGTCTCGCCGCAGTCAGCGGCTGGCTGCTGGCCGGTTGTGCCGGCTTTGCGCCCGACCAGCCAGCCCTGCCCGATACGCCCCTGCCCGGGCAATGGACGGGAGCGGCGCCTGAACCGGCAGTGGGGGTCACCACGCCCACCGATCTGTCGCGCTGGTGGGAGCGGTTCGACGATCCGCTGCTCACCCAACTGATCACCCAGGCGCTGGACGCCAATACCAGCGTGCGCAGCACCGCCGCTGCCTTGCAGCAGGCACGCGCCTTGCGGGACGTCCAGGCTGCCGGGCTCGGCCCCACGCTCGGCGCCTCCGGTTCAGGGCAGCGCAGCCGCGCCGGCGATGCCGATGCCACCAACCGCTTCCAGGCCGGTTTTGACGCCAGCTGGGAGCCCGATGTGTTCGGCGGCGGCCGCAGCGCCCTGAATGCCAGTGAGGCCGACGCGCGCGCCGCCGAGACCGCCTTGGCCGATGTGCGCGTGTCGCTGGCGGCCGAGGTGGCGGTGACCTACATCGAACTGCGCAGCCTGCAGAACCGACTAGCCATTGCCGGGCGCAACCTGGCCCTGCAGACCGAAACCCTGCAGATCACCCGCTGGCGTGTGCAGGCAGGCCTGGCGTCGTCGCTGGACCTGGAACAGGCGAAGGCGGCCAGCGAACAGACTGCAGCCCAGCTGCCCAGCCTGCAGACTGGAGCGGCGCAGGCACTGAGCGCCCTGGCGGTGCTGACCGGGCAGGCGCCGGGCCTGCTGCAAGCCGACCTGCAGCGCAGCCTCGCGTCCGTGGGCCCGGTGCCGAGCGCCCCGGCCACGCTGGCGCTGGCCTTCCCGGCGGATACCCTGCGCCAGCGCCCCGATGTTCGAACGGCCGAGCAGCGCGTGCAGGCCGCGCTGGCCCGGGTGGCGCAGGCCGACGCGGCGCGGTATCCGAGCTTCCGGCTGACGGGGTCGCTGGGCCTGAATGCGCTGACCCTGAGCGGACTGGGCAGCGGCGCCGCCGTGACCCAGGCGCTGCTGGCCAGCGTGTCGGTGCCGCTGTTCGACGGCGGCGCTGCCGCGGCACGGGTCGAGGCCCAGCAGGCCGCGCTGGAGCAGGCCCGCAATGCGTATCAGGGCGCGGTGCTGACGGCCCTCAAAGACGTGGACGACGCTCTGGTGTCACTGCGCGGCAACCGGGAACGCCTGGTGCGGCTGCAAGCCGCCAGCGATGCCGCGGCGAACGCCGAACTTCTGGCCCGCCAGCGCTTTGAGAGCGGCCTGATCGATTTCCGTGCCGTACTCGACACCCAGCGCACGCTGCTGTCCACCCAGGACGGCGTGGCCAGCACCCAGGCCAGCGTGAGCGCCGATCTGGTGCGGCTGTACAAGGCCCTGGGAGGCGGCTGGTCGCCCGACACGCCGGCAGCCAGCACCAGCGCCACAGCCTCCGATGCGCCACCCCGTGCGCCCACGGGCCGCTGACCGGGTTTCATCCTGCCTATTCCATGAACAAGAACACGCTCCCCTCCTCCTCCGCGTCCGATCTGGACAAGCTGATCGGCGAACATCGGCCGCCAAGCTGGTGGCGCCGGACCTCGGTGTGGGCGGGCATCGGCCTGGTGCTGGTGGCTGCTGTGGCCTGGACCATCTGGCAATCCCGCCAGGAAGCCAGTGCCGCGCCGGTGTACGTGACCGAGGCGTTGCGCCAGGGCAACCTCACGCTCACGGTGTCGGCCAACGGCACGCTGCAGCCGACGCGTGCGGTGAACATCGGCAGCGAACTCTCCGGCACCGTCAAGCGCGTGCTGGTGGACGTGAACGACCGGGTGAAGGTGGGCCAGGTGCTGGTGGAGCTGGACACGGCCAAGTTCAACGACCAGGTACAGCGCTCCCGCGCCGCGCTGGCGGCCGCGCAGGCGCAGCTGGCGCAGGCCAGCGCCACGGTGACCGAAACCCGGGCCAGCCTGGCGCGGTTCGAGGAGGTGGCACGGCTGTCGGGAGGCAGGGTGCCATCGGCCACGGAGCTGGACGCGGCGCGCGCCGCGCTGGAACGTGCGGTGGCCAACGCGGCCAGTGCCAGTGCCAATGTGGGCTCGGCCCGCGCCGTGCTGGCCACCGATGAGACCAACCTGTCCAAAGCCTCGATCCGCTCGCCCATCGAAGGCGTGGTGCTCAGCCGCACGGTGGACCCCGGCAACGCGGTGGCGGCCTCGCTGCAGGCGGTCACGTTGTTCTCGGTGGCCGAAGACCTGACCAAGCTCAAGCTGGAAGTGAACGTGGACGAAGCCGACGTGGGCGCAGTGCAGGCGGGGCAACGCGCCAGCTTCACCGTCAGCGCCTACCCTTCGCGCCGCTATCCGGCGACCACCAACCGGGTGGCGTTCGGCTCCACCAAGACCGACAACGTGGTGACCTACGTGACCACGCTGGATGTGGACAACAGCGACCTGAGCCTGCGGCCGGGCATGACGGCGGCGGCCACCATCGTCGCGGTGGAGCGCAATGATGTGCTCGTGCTGCCCAACGCCGCACTGCGCTACAGCCCGACGCAGGCGAACGCTGCCAGCCGGCCTGCGGCATCGGGCGGCATTCTGGGGCAGCTGATGCCGCGCATGCCGCGCAGCGGGCGGCCGCGCCAGGCGGGCGAGGAGCGCGGTGCGGTGCAAGGCGAGCGCAGCATCTGGGTGCTGCGCGATGGACAGCCGGTGGAAATGCGCGTGACCACCGGCATCAGCGACGGCCGCCGCACCGAAGTCAGCGGCGAGGGCGTCACCGAAGGCCTGCTGGTGATCACCGACCAGCGCAGCGGCGCGGGCGCACCATGAACACGGCGGTGAATGACACGCCGCTGATCCGCCTGCGGGGCGTCACCAAGGTGTACGGCCAGGGCAACACGGCATTCCAGGCGCTCAAGGGCGTGGACCTGGACATTGGGGCAGGCGAGTTTGTGGCCATCATGGGGCCGAGTGGCTCCGGCAAGTCCACCGCCATGAACACGCTGGGCTGCCTGGACACACCCACCGGCGGCATCTACGAATTCCAGGGCGTGCCGGTGCAGTCGCTGGACCGCGACCAGCGCGCCCGGCTGCGCCGGCGCTACCTGGGCTTCGTGTTCCAGGGCTTCAACCTGCTGGCGCGCACCTCGGCGCAGGAAAACGTGGAGCTGCCGCTGATCTACCGCGGCGAGCCTGCTGCAACGCGCCACGCAGCAGCGGCGCGCGCGCTCGAATCGGTGGGGCTCAAGGGCTGGGAGCACCACACGCCGGCCGAGCTGTCTGGCGGGCAGCAGCAGCGCGTGGCCATTGCGCGCGCCATCGTGACCGAACCGGCGGTGCTGCTGGCCGACGAGCCCACCGGCAACCTCGACACCCAGCGCAGCCAGGAAATCATGGAGCTGCTCTGGCGCTTGAACCACGAGCAGGGCATCACGGTGCTGATGGTCACGCACGAGCCCGACATGGCGGCGTATGCGCGGCGCATCGTGCGCTTCGTCGACGGCGTGGTGGACAGCGACACACCCAACCCGCACCCGGTCGGGCTGCACCACAGCGCGCTGCAGGCGCAGGGAGCTTGACCATGTGGTTGAACACCCTGGTTCTGGCGCTGCGCTCCATCCGGCGCAACCTGATGCGCTCCTTCCTCACCACCCTGGGCATCGTGATCGGTGTGAGCGCGGTCATCACCATGGTGACGCTGGGCAATGGCGCCACGCTGGCGATCCAGAGCCAGATTGCAGGCCTGGGCACCAACCTGCTGCAGGTGCGGCCCGGTCAGCGCCTGGGGCCGGGAGGAGGCGGTGGGGCAGCGGCCTTCAAGGTCAGCGATGCGCAAGCCATTGCGGCGCAGATCGGCGGGGTGCAGGCGGTGGCTCCCGAGGCCCGTACCGGCGCCACCGTGGTCGCCAACGGCCGCAATTGGACCAGCAGCATCATCGGCAGCACCAACGACTGGCTGCTCACCGGCAACTGGAGCGTGGCCCAGGGCCGCGACTTCAGCGACGACGAGATCCGCGCCGGCTCGGCGGTGTGCCTGATCGGCGAGACCGTGCGGCGCGAGCTGCTGGGCGACCGGCCCGCGCTGGGCGAGTCGCTGCGCGTGCGGCAGATGTCGTGCGAGGTGGTCGGCGTGCTGGGGTCCAAGGGCCAGGGTGCGTTCGGCAACGACCAGGACGACGTGGTGCTGATGCCGCTGAACACCCTGCAGCGGCGCGTGACCGGCAACACGCGGGTGAACACGCTGCTGGTTTCCATGGCCGACGGCAGCGACCCGGCCCGCGTGACGGCCAGTCTGACCCAGTTGCTGCGCGAGCTGCGCAAGCTGGCACCGACCGACGAGAACAACTTCAACGTGCTCGACACCAAGCAGCTCGGCGAAACGCTGTCGGGCACCACGCGGGTGCTGACCACGCTGCTGGGCGCAGTGGCCGCCGTGAGCCTGCTGGTGGGCGGCATCGGCATCATGAACATCATGCTGGTGAGCGTGACCGAGCGCACCCGCGAGATTGGGCTTCGGCTGGCCATTGGCGCGCTGGAGCGCGAGGTGCTGCTGCAGTTCCTGATCGAGGCCGTGGTGCTGGCCGCGCTGGGCGGGCTGGTGGGCATTGCGCTGGCCACGGCAGCGTCCATTGGCCTCTCGGCCGTGATGAACGTGCCCTATGTGTTCAACCCGGGGGTGAACCTGCTGTCGTTCGTGTTCTCGGCCGGCATCGGTGTGGTGTTCGGCTACTTTCCAGCGCGGCGCGCGGCCAGACTGGACCCGATCGAGGCGCTGCGCCACGAGTGAGCTCTGGCCCGAAGCCCACCACAGATACGGAAGAACAAAGAAAGGGGCTGCCCCGCCGGGGAGCCCCTTCCAGCAAGCCGAAAGCGACGGTCCGGTCAGGACGCCTTGTAGAAGATGTAGTCGGCCTGGTAGTTGACGATCTGCTTGGCACCCACATTGCCGGCCGCGCAGGGCATGGCCGGGGCCACGCCGCCCTTGGTGGCCACACGCTGGATGAAGGTCACGCCCTGCATGGCTCCTGCGCCCATGGCGGGATTGGCCTTGACCAGTTGCAGCGGAATGTTGCCGGTGCCGCCCGGGGCCACGGCGAGCTGGGTGGCGGTCAGTTTGGAACCGTCCATGCTTTCCCAGGTGGCCGGCGGGCCGTAGTACTTGCCGACCTGCTTGCCGGCGCGGTCCATCAGCTTGGCGTCGGGGCCGGCGAACACCCATTCAAATTCGCCGGTGGCGTTGGCCTTGGCGCGGCATTCGTAAGTGATCTGGCCCACGCCCACGGTTTCCAGCACCACCTTGTTGCCGGCGGGCACCTGCACGGCGGCCGGCAGGCTGGCCTGCGAGAACATCATGGGAGCGGGGGCGCTCATCTTGGACGCGCAGGCGCTCAGGGCAACAACAGCGGCGGCGGCGGCGGCCAGGGTGGTCTTCATCAGCATCGGGGAACTCCTTGTTGGGGTGGTTGGGCAGCGACACGATTAGCGCCACTGACCGCAATACGCACCCGACGCAGAGCCGGATTCAGCCGGAGACCACAATTTGCAAAAAAATGTTCAGGCGGTGCGCGGGCGCACCTTGGACGCCGCGAGCTTGGCCTGGGTGCGCGCCACCTCCACGTCGGCGTCATGCACCAGGGCCACGCCCATGCGGCGCTTCAGGAAGCTTTCGGGTTTGCCAAACAGGCGCAGCTCGCTGTTCGGCACGCGCAGGGCCTCGTCCACGCCGTCGAACACGATGCCCGGAGCGTCCACCCCGCCGTAGATCACCGCGCTGGCGCCCGGGCTCTTGAGCGCGGTGTTCACCGGCAGGCCCAGGATGGCGCGGGCGTGCAGCTCGAATTCGTTCTGCCACTGGGTGGTCATGGTGACCATGCCGGTGTCGTGCGGGCGAGGACTCACTTCGCTGAACCACACCTGGTCGCCCTTGACGAACAGCTCCACGCCGAACAGGCCCTGGCCACCGAGGTTGTCGGTCACGGCCTGGGCCACGCGACGCGATTCCGCCAGCGCCGCCGGGCTCATGCGGTGGGGTTGCCAGCTCTCCACGTAGTCGCCGCTCACCTGCACATGGCCAATGGGCTCGCAGAAGTGGGTTTCCACGTCGCCGCCGGCGCCCAGGGCGCGCACGGTGAGCTGGGTGATTTCGTAGTCGAAGTCGATGAAGCCTTCCACGATCACGCGGCCCGGGCCCACGCGGCCGCCGGCCATGGCGTAGTCCCAGGCCTTTTTCACGTCGGCCGGCCCGTCGATCTTGCTCTGGCCCTTGCCGCTGCTGCTCATCACCGGCTTGACGATGCAGGGGTAGCCGATGCCGGCATCGATGGCGGTCTGCAGTTCTTCCAGTGAATCGCAGAATTTGTAAGGGCTGGTGGGCAAACCCAGGGTTTCGGCGGCCAGGCGGCGGATGCCTTCCCGGTCCATGGTGAGCCGTGCGGCGCGGGCGGTGGGAATCACGCGCACCACCCCAGCGGCTTCGAGCTGCTCCAGCATGGGCGTGGCAATGGCCTCGATTTCGGGCACCACCAGATGCGGGCGCTCGGCTTCGATCAGCGCCTTCAGCTGCACCGGGTCGCTCATTGTGATGGTGCGCGCGTGGTGCGCCACCTGGTGGCCCGGGGCGTTCTCGTAGCGGTCCACCGCGATGGTTTCAACGCCGAGGCGCTGCAAGGCGATGAGCACTTCCTTGCCGAGTTCGCCGGAACCCAACAGCATGACGCGGGTGGCCGAAGGAGACAGCGGGGTACCGAGGGTGGTCATGTGCAGATCCTTGGATGGAGACAGGCAGTGATCAAAGGGCATCGCCCATGGCTTCACCCATGCGCACGGCATGGCCTGGCGCCCAGGCGGGGTTGAAGGCGATGGTGTCGCGCGGCCACAGCAAAACCACGGTGGAACCGAGCAGGAAGCG
>JALORL010000093.1 GCA_025458915.1 Hydrogenophaga sp. | reverse complement strand
TCTCCTGGAGGTATTCAGCGCCCCCCGGGGGAAGCGCTGGCTTGTAACTGGGTTTCAATTATCTTTGAAACCGGTTACCAACAGGTTACAACACCGCCTATCCGGCCCGAAAGCCTGAGTGCAAACAATAAAGTCTGTCTACAAACAATAAAGTCCGTCTCGAATCTGGCCACAAACATGAAAGTCAGTCAGAAGAACTTTGCATGCTAAAAATGGAGGTGAGGACCCTGGTTGGCATGCGGTCAATGGCGGCTACAGTCTCAAGAGAGGTCCTACGGGCAGGTATTCGCAACATGATGGACCGGCTTCGACAGCTCCCGATTTGCTCGGAGAGGTGCAGGTCAATCCCCGAAGGACCGGAGAGCAGCGAGAACTGACGATGGGTGTTGACAGATCTACTCACACTGACTGCCTCGAAGCGGCTGTTGGGTACGGCGTCCGGAGCTGGCTTGAATGGCGGCTGTACGCGGTACTGCTGTCATAGGGTTTCCGTGGATCGACGGGCGTCGTGCGATCGACCGATTCCCCTTCGATTGAACTGGCAGTACTGGAGTTGGAGTCCAACTCCACTTGACCGGCCTCCTGCCAATCGCGTTTGTTCGCCGACCGCCTTCCAAGCTCAGCCAACGTACTTGTGCTGAGCAAGGTCCACTCCTGTGGCGAGTGGGCGAATCGGGAAAGGTCAAGCGGCTGGCCAGCTCACTACGCGCGCTGGCCCACTCGCCGCGGGGGCCAATTGGTGAATCACCTGACCGGCCAGCGCTTCGCTGCGTAACGCCTCCATGACTTTGGGTATCCCGCCAAAAGGTGCAACCATGTCGATCAGCCAAACCTCATCACCGCTGTTCCAGTCGCTGAAAGAAAGCTGATGTGGGGGCTGGCGGTACCGCTGAGCCACCTCCTTCGACATGCGTGCCCAGGACACATACGCCAATGGTGCATCGCCCCGCATATACAGCTTCGCCTGGTCGAGCATCATGGCGGGCACAACACGCCACTCCAGTTCGCTAACCAGGGTGTGACGGGTGTGCGGCTGCTGCATCATGAGCCAGGTCACCGGACCCAACATGGGCAGCTTCTGGAACATCTGGTGGGCTTGATCCTTGGCGAAATCCAGGATTTCCTGGGCACGCTCAGGGGTCATGTTTTGGGGTGCTTCTTGTTTCATGGTGTCTTGCGGGTGTGTGGTGGTCGGGCCTGAAAAACGGAATTCTGCATGTCCGGTGTCTCATCGAATGTGGAAATCGGTTGTCCCTGCGTCAATAGCCATGAATTGATCCGTTCGATCGTCTCCGGCGTCAGGGCGCCGATGGCCGCATGTAGACGAGCCCAATGCATCACGGTGTCTGCCTTGGCCTTGGCCAGGTCCCGTTGTACGCCGTAATACTGTGCTTCTGCGTCAAGCACATCTTTGTTGATTCGGGTCCCGATGCGATAGCCCACACGACTGGCATCCAGTGCTTTGAGGCTGGACAAACTGCCGGAACGCAGCGCACGGATCTGGCTCTTGCCGCTGCGCAAGCCTGTATACGCTTGCCGCACAGCACTCTGTGCCACGCGTTGGGCGCCATCCAGTTCGGCCTGTGCGCGGTACAGCGAATAGGCCGATTCGCGAATCTGGTAGTAGGAACGCCCGCCTTCAAAGATGGGCCAACTGACGCTCAGCAGGGCTTGAGTGGTCCGGTTGCGATAAGGCACGTCCGTGGGGGCAGTGATGCTGCCCGAGCTTCGATCCAAGGATTTGCGGAATGTCAGATCGACGGTGGGCAGCAAGCTTGCCTTCTGCCGCGATTGCTCGGCTTCAGCCACAGCCACGGAAGCCTGCGCCGCCCGAATTTCGGGTGGCATTTGCTGTGCCTGTTCCATCCATTGATCCAGCGGCACCACGTCGGCGCCCGCCAGCACTGCTTCCTCGTTCAATCCGTGCAACGACAACGGCCACCGCCCAGTCAGTCTTTCCAACTCCACCAACCTGTTTTGAAGCTCGCTTTCGGCCGCAGTGGCCTGTGCCAAGCCAAGGTCCAGCTTGGCCTGTGCCTCGTACACGTCGGTGATGGTGGTGGCACCCACATCGAAATTGCGCTGCGCAAGCTCCAGTTGAGCGCGCACTGCGGTGAGTTGAACCTTGGAGAGCCGAACGCTTTCGTCGGCGACCCATGCATCCAGATAAGCCTGCACCACTCGCAGGCCCATCTGCTGTCCTTCGGCGTGATGCTGAGCCAGTGCTTGCGCCTCCTGGGCATTGGCCTGGCGCAAGGCCCACCATTGCGCTGGTCGCAAAAGGCCTTGAGTCAGTTCCACGGTGCCCGTGCGGCCCTGGACATCTTTATCGACTGGTGGCTCGTCGGCAAAAAAGAGAGGTCCCTTCTCCTCATGGCGACGGGCTGTCAAGCTGACTTGTGGCAGCAAGCCGGCTCTGGCCTGGCCGGGCAACATGCGCGCAGCATCCAAAGCATGTCTGGCCGCCAACCATTGCGCATCGAATTCTTGCGCAGCTGCATGGAACGCACTCAAATCCTGGGAAAAGACGGATGCCGTGGTGCACAGGTACAGACCTGCTGCGGCAGCGCACCATCTGTGGCGAGATAGAAGATGGCAGTTCATTCTCACCTTTCCCTCAAGCTTTCTTCCTTGTAACGCAAGAGAGGTGCAAGGAAGTAGTCCACCATGCGGCGATCTCCAATTCGAATGTCGGAAGTGACACTCATGCCGGCGGTGATTCGCCCTTTTTCGCCCCGCACCACTTGAGGCATTTCTGTTCCGCCAAGTTTGATGCGCACCGGATAGATCGGACCCAGGCGCTCGTCAATCACCGCATCGGTGCCCACCCATTGAACCTCCCCTTCGATGTAACCATGGCGTGTGAAATCGAAGGTTTCGATCTTGTTGATGACCCGTTGCCCCACCCGGACATGTCCAATATCGCGATTGAGGACCTTGGATTCCACTTCCAGTCCCTCGTTCAGCGGAACAATGGTCATGAGCACCTGGGCTTGAGTGACCACGCCTCCTTCGGTGAATACCGCCAGTTGTTGCACCACGCCGTCGATGGGAGATCTGAGCACCTGTAGGTGTGTGCGCTGCTGCGCCTTCTTCAGGTCTTTCTCCAGGCTTCCCTTGCGCTTGATCGCTTCGACCAGTTCAGTGGTCAGGCGGCTCTTGAATTCAGCCACCGCCAGAGCCCGTTGCTCAATCGATGACCTGATGGCGGACGATGCCTCGACCAGTCGCTGTGACTGCACGGCCACTTCCTTTTCCTGGTTGGCCAGCTCCAGCTGCGTGTCGATCAGGGCGAGTTCCGCGATGTGACCCGTTTGCGCCAACTCCTCGCGCATGCCATGCCGCTTCTTCACCAGTTCCAATCCTTTGCGCAACTGAGCCAGATTGACCGAAATCGCTTCTCTATCGGCTTGGCGTGTGGCGATGTCGGCATCCAGTGCCGATAGTCTGGCCTTCAGTTCTGCGCGTCGGTTCTCCAGGATCGCTTGCTGGTTGTTCATGATGCTGTCGGGAATGTCCTCATCCACTTCCACGAACTCCCTTCCTTCAAGCAAGGCATGCAGACGGTCCACTTCCGCTCTGGCTTCTGCAAACTCCGTGGTCAGGCGCTCGCTGTCGGCCTCGCTGTTGGTGGGGTCCAGTTCCAGCAAAACGTCGCCTGACTTGACCTCTTGGCCATCGCGTACCCTGATCGCGCGGACCACGCCCGCTTCGAGTGGCTGCACGACCTTGCTGCGACCCGGGGTGATCACGCTGCCCTGACTGGTGACGACCACATCCATGTGCGCCGTATAGGCGTAGGCTGTGGCCGCGACCGCCATGGCGCAAAGGCTGAGCGTGACCATGCGCGCCGCTATCGCAGGAGAGCGTTGCTGCATCGCGATGTTGGCTGGGCTGAAGTCTTCCCAGGTGGGCGCGCCTTCGGTCCGTGCATTTGCTTGCGTGGAGTCCGATTTGTGGCTGGGTTCAGACATGAGCAATCTCCTCGCCAGCGGCGTTTTTCAACGTGGTTTCCAGAATTTGGTGGGCTTGGTAGAGCGCGTGGTAGCGTCCATGCGCCGCCATGAGGCTGGCGTGGCTACCAGATTCAATCAGCCGGCCGGCCTCGAACACCAGAATCCGGTTGGCCATGCGCAAGGTGGGCAAGCGGTGCGCCACGATGAACACCGTGCGGCCCACAGTGATTTCGGCCATGTTGTCGTGAATGGCGCGCTCGCTCTCGTAGTCCAGCGCAGCAGTGGCTTCGTCGAGCAGCAAAATGCGTGGATCCGTGGCAAGGGCCCGGGCAATGGCCAGGCGTGCGCGCTGGCCTCCGCTGAGTCGGCCACCTCGCTCCCCAATGAGCGTGTCGTACCCGTCGGGCATTTCAAGAATGAATTCATGCGCGCCCGCCAGTTTTGCGGCACGCATGATGGTTTCCATGGGCAGGTGTGGTTGCGCCAGTGCGATGTTCTCGCGCACCGAGCGATTGAACAGTACGCTGTCTTGCGACACCACGCCCATCTGCCTTCGAAGCCATCCGGTATCCAGCAGGTTCAGGTCCATGCCATCGATCAGGATGCGGCCTTGCTGCGGCGTGTAAAGGCGCTGCAGCAGCCTCAGCAGCGTGGTCTTTCCTGCGCCCGACACACCCACAATGCCGATCACCTCGCCCGGTTTGACCTCGAAGCTCACGTCGGCCAGCACCTCGGCGCCATTGGGCTGGTAGCGGAAACCCACATGGTCCAGCTTGATGGCGCCCTGTACCGCCGGCGGCAAAGCGCGCTGGGCCTGAAACCCGGGTTCGGCAGGCGCGTCCATGATTTCGCCCAGGCGTTGAATCGACACCTTCATCTGGGTGAACTCCTGCCACAGCGAGGCCAGTTTCAATATGGGCGCATTCACCCGCCCGCTGAGCATGTTGAAGGCAATGAGGCCACCCACCGTGAGGTCACCGTTCATCACCGCCCTGGCGCCAAACCACAACAGCAACACCGTCAGCACCTTGCTGGCAAAGCCGATGAACTGGTTGGTGGCATTGCTCACATGGCCGGCCTGAAACGCGCTGCCCACATACTCGCCCAGCCGCCGCTCCCACTGGCGTTGCCACTGCGGCTCCACCGCCTGGCCCTTGAGCGTTTCCATGCTGGTCACGGTCTCCACCAGAAACGCCTGGTTCTCCGCGCCCAGCGCGAACTTGTCTTCCAGGTTCTTTCTCAGAATGGGCGTGACGATCCATGACGCCGCAAAAAACACCGGCAAGGCCGCCACCACAATGCCCGTGAGCATGGGGCTGTAATAGAACATCACCGCCAGGTACACCGCCGTGAACAGCAGGTCGATCCAGCTGGTGAGTGCCTGGCCGGTCAGGAAGGCGCGGGCGTTGTCAAGTTCGCGCACCCGCGCCACCGTATCCCCTGCGCGGCGGCTCTCGAAATAGCTCAGGGGCAGCCGCATCAGGTGTCGGAACAGCTGGGTACCCAGTTCCACATCCAGCCGGCTGGTGGTGTGAGTGAACAGGTAGTGCCGCATGGCGCTCAGCACCACTTCAAACACCGCCAGTGCCGCCAGGGCAATGGCCAGCACATCGAGCGTGGACAGGCTGCGGTGCGTCAGCACCTTGTCGATCACCACCTGGAACACCAGCGGGGTCATCAAGGCAAACACCTGTACGAACAGCGAAGCCAACAACACCTCGCCCAACAGGGTCCGGTACTTCTTCATGGCGCGCAGGAACCAGCTCACGCCAAACTTCTCCTTCACCGCTGCGGCCGACGGGTCGTTCGCCAGCTTCCGGTGTGCTTCGATCCAGCGGCCGTCCCAGGCTTCTGCCAGTTGTGCTCGGCTCATGCGCTGGGCTTCGGTCTGACCCTGCTTCTGTACCACTGCCCCTTGATCGGAAAAACCGCCGGCAATCGCCAGTTCCCCGCTGCGCAGGGACACCACCACCGGCTGGCCAAGCTTGAACAGGCGGGTCAGGCGACCCTTCACCACCCGCGACTCAAAGCCCAGTTCCTGCAATGCCAGGTTGAACTCTGGCAAGCCGAATGCTTCGCTGCCCTGCTGCCAGCGGTGTTGCAGCTGGCCAATGTCCAGCGGCATGTCGTTGAGTTGGCCGTACAGGCGCAGCAAGTCAATGGCGTCGCGCGCTGCGTTGGGGGTGGGCTGTGTCATGTGTTTTCCTTGAAAGCGTGCGGGGCAGCGCGAGCTGGTGATTTACCGGGTGCGCTTGAAGTGGTTTTGCCCGCAGGGCTGGTAGCCAGCGTGGCGCATGAAGCGGTCGAAGCGAGCACTGTCAATGTCCACGCTCATGTTGATGTCGATCTCGGCCACCTGCCGGTTCTTCGCCCAGCGCTCAAACGCCATCAACAGCTTCACCGCTGCGCTGCTGCCCCGGTGCTCGGGCAGCACGTAGAAGAACTTGTCCTGCGCAATCAGGGCATCGGTGAAAAACAGCGGAAGCACATAGCCCCCCAGCATGCCCACCAGACCCGACGTGGCCGATTCCGCCACCAGAATGCAGTGGCCTTTAGGGTCCTGCAGCGACACTGCCACCACCTGGCGCAGCTTGTCTTCCTGCAGTGGAAAGTGTGCAAATCGAGACTCGGCGTGCATGGTCTTGCCCATTTCAAGCAAAGCCATCTCATCGCTGGCACTGGCCAGTCGTATCTTCATTGGGGAAAACTCCGTGGGGGCTCAGGCGGGCAGCGACAAGGCGCTGCTGGTCGGAGTGGGTGACACCTCTAACCGGGGTTCGTCGGTGAGCACGATGATGGTGTCGTCGTCGTCGCTCAAGCTCAGCTGTCGGGCATCCACATGGCCCAGCGGCTCAGTGGCCTCGGGTTGGGTATTGACCATTTGAATGAACGCATTGGCTTGCTGCTCGATGGACGGTGTGGCGGCCACAGTGGCCTCCTCACGTTCGCTTTCGTCAGCGCTTTCTGCGGCATTCGGTAGGCCATCCTCTGACTCGATTTCCTCCTCACGTTCTGCCTCAGCGTGCACCTGAGGTTGCTGGAACCCTTCGTCCGGTTGCTGAATTACAGCTCTGTACGGATCGTCTGTTGCGATGGGCTCGGTCGAAGCCAGCGTGGGCGCGCTCTCCACGTCTGAAGCCATGGCGTCATCGGCCCCGTCCTCGTTACCGGAGGCGTTGGAACTGGCCAGGTCTTCTTCCTGTCGGCTGCTTTCCAGCTCGGCCTGAACCCAGTCGGGTATGTCGATGCCATTGCCCGCAAACATCACATCGGCGGCGGTCTGGGTGCTGCCGTCGGCATAGGTGAGGGTGGTGGTGCCAAACACCACATTGCCGTTGTTGAGTTCCGCCTGGCCCTCACGCGTCAGGCGAATTTCCTCCACCTCCAGCGTTTCCAGGCGCTGCCACTCGCCTTCGTCTTGCGTGCCATTGCCGTTGGCGTCCTGCAGAAGGCCGAAGCGGCTCCACTCGGCGTCGTCAGCATTGAGCACGCCGTCGCCGTTGGTGTCGAACGCGGCCAAGCCTTCCAGGTCGGTGCGCGCGCCGGGCAGGTAGTCCACGAAGCTCACCTCTTGCCGCTGGTTGATCAGGCCGTCGCCATTGCCGTCGTAAGCCAGCAGCGCATCGGTGCTGGCCACCCAGCCAATCTGGTCGCGCCAACCGTCGCCATTGATGTCGGCGAACAGGTTTGACTCATCAGGGCGCAGCAGGTCGATCCCATCCGCGCTGGTGTCCACCACCACCGGAAAACACCCTCCACCGCCCGAACTCCAGCCGGTGCTCTGCACGTTCACCGTCACGCTGGTGGAAAGCCCTCGGCTGTCGGTGGCCGTCACGGTGAAGGCGTCAGGGCCCCGGTAGCCGGTTACATCGGTGGCCACGTACTGCCATGCGGAATAAGCGTTGTTGCCGTTGGTGCTGAAGTCGCTCACGAAGTAGTCACGACGGCCACCGTTGGGCAGCGCGGGGTTGAAGCCCTCCATGATCACGCGGTCACCCATGGAATAGTCGGTCCAGGGCCTGCTGGGGTCACGCCCGATAAGCTGGGTAGGTGTGAGGTTTCGCGGAGTGCTGCCCGGGAGGTATTCGTTGATGTACGCGTTTCCGTGCCCCGGCTGGTGCACTGGCGAAATACTGAAGGTGATCGCGTCTCCGTCTGGGTCGCGGGCGTAAATACGCCCGTTGGACCGGTGCGCGTCCTGCACACTCTGGCTGTCCACGATGGTGTACGAGGTAGGTGTGTGGCCGCCTTCGTCAATCGTGCCCTGGATGTTGCCGAAATGCAGCGTTGCGTTGTTCTGGCCCATCCACGTGGCGCCGAGGTAGGTCACGTCGGTGATCACTGGTGGACGGTTTTC
>JALORL010000013.1 GCA_025458915.1 Hydrogenophaga sp. | reverse complement strand
TTGCTGCTGCAGGGCTCCACCATTGCCTGGGCGGCGCGCCGCACCGGTGTGGACCTCCCCGACCCGGACGACACCGAGCACGCCCGCCTGGTCTATGGCGACTTCGTGCTCGATGCCACCACGCCCATGGAGAGCCTGTGTGCGTTCTATGGCCTGCCGGTGCCAGCCGAATCCCAGCAATCGGTGGGCCGCTGGCTGCGCTATGAGCTCAACCGGCCGCCAGTGGAAGGCGACAGCGCGCAGCTGGGCTCGGCCGAGATCAGCGTGCGCTCCATGGAAGGCGAACGCATCAAGCAGGTGGGCATCAAGCTCGGCTGAGCCCGGGGACAAGCGCTGGGCGGCCCGGCCGGACAGTCATTTGCACGCTGTTTGCGCTGGGACAAACCAGCAATGCCGGGGCATGGGTTATATTAATAACCAATTGGTCATTAATTGAGACATGCCTGCCCCACCCCCGACCGCCCCCAGCGACACGCCCGACGACGAGGAGCCCCGCCAGCGCCGCAGCCGGCGCAAAGAAGCGCGCCCCGGCGAACTGCTGGACGCGGCCCTGGCTCTGTTTGTCGAAAAGGGCTTTGCAGCCACCCGCGTGGAAGAAGTGGCCGCGCGCGCCGGTGTGTCCAAAGGCACGCTGTTCATCTACTTTCCGAGCAAGGAAGAGCTGTTCAAGGCGGTGGTGCGCGAGAACATCACGGGCAAGTACACCGAGTTCGGCCAGGAACTGGCCACCTTCACCGGCACCAGCGCCGAACTGGTGCGCTATTGCATGCACGAATGGTGGCGGGAGATCGGCATGTCGGCGGCGTCGGGCATCACAAAGCTGGTGATGAGCGAGGCCGGCATGTTTCCCGAGATCGCGGCCTTCTACCAGCAGGAAGTGATCGGGCCGGGCCACGATCTGCTGGGCAAGGTGTTGCAGCGGGGCATCGACAGCGGGGAGTTCCGCCCCCTCAACATTGAATACGCGGTCTACAGCCTGATCGCACCCATGATTTTCCTGCTGATGTGGAAGCACTCCATGGCGCCGTGCTGCCCAGCTTCGCAGCAGCTCGACCCGGTGAGCTTCATCGACAGCCAGGTCAGTCTGTTGCTGGAGGGCATGCTGGCGCCACCGGCGGCCCGCTGACCCCCGGTAGGCCCAACACCACACAACCGCAGCATGTCCACGACTCCCAAACGTTCGCGCCAGCTCCAGTGGTGGTTGCTGGTTGGATTGGCAGCGGCGCTGAGCGCCGGGTTGTACCGCGCCATCGATAAAAAGCGCACCCAGCAGACCGAAGCCATGGCGGCTGCCGAAGCCCTGCAAACGGCACCGGTGTACGAACTCACCCCGGCCGATGTGTTCACCCTGGCCGAACTGCCGCTGCGCCAGACAGTGGCCGTATCCGGTTCGTTGCAGGCGCTGCAGACGGCTGCCATCAAGGCACGGGTGGCCGGCGAGGTGCAGGGTCTGGAGAAGCGCGAAGGCGATCCGGTTCGAGCGGGTGAAGTGGTGGCGCGCATCGACAGCACGGAGGCGCAAGCCCGCGTGCGCCAGGCCAGCCGCCAGGCAGACGCGGCCAAGGCTCAGGCCGACATCGCCCGGCGCAACGCCGAAAACAACCAGGCCCTGGTGCGCCAGGGCTTCATTTCCGCCACAGCGCTGGAGACCTCCAGCGCCAACCTTGCCGGCGCGCAGGCCAATCACGAGGCGGCGCTGGCCGCACTCGACATTGCGCGCAAGGCGCTGGGAGACACCACGCTGCGCTCACCGATCAGTGGGCTGGTGGCAGCCAGGCCGGTGCAGAACGGCGAACGCGTGGGCGTGGACGGGCGCGTGCTGGAGGTGGTGGACCTGTCCGCGTTCGAGCTGGTGGCCGCGATTGCCCCGGCCGACGCCGTGCCGGTGCAACCGGGCCAGACCGCGCAGCTGCGGGTGGAAGGGCTGGCCCAGCCGATACCGGCCACAGTGGCGCGCATCAACCCGAGCGTGCAGGCCGGCAGCCGCAGCGTTCTGGTGTACCTGAAGGTGCCCGCGCAGGCCGGCATGCGCCAGGGCCTGTTTGCCCAGGGCAGCATCGAGGTGGGCCAGGCCTCCGCGCTGGCGGTGCCTGTTTCGGCCGTGCGCAACGACAAACCGCAACCCTACCTGCAGGCGCTGGACAACGGTCGCGTGGTGCACCTGCCTGTCCCGCCCGGGCCCGTGGGTCAGTACGACGGTGAGCCGATGCAGCAGGTGGCAGGTCTGAAATCCGGCACCGTGGTGCTGCGGTCGCAGGCAGGCGCCATCCGCGCAGGAACGCAAGTGCGCGTGGGCGCTGCTGCCGCCCCCAACTGAGCCCCGTCCATGTGGTTCACCCAGGTTTCGCTGCGCAACCCCGTCTTTGCCACGATGGTGATGGTCGCCTTCGTGGTGCTGGGCGTGTTTTCGTTCCAGCGGCTGCAGGTCGACCAGTTCCCGAGCATCGACTTTCCGGTCGTGGTGGTCACAACCGCCTACCCTGGCGCGTCTGCGGAGATTGTCGAATCCGAGGTGACGAAAAAGGTGGAGGAAGCGGTCAATGCCATTGCGGGGGTGAATGCCATCACCTCGCGCAGCTACGAGGGCTCCTCGGTGGTGATCATCGAATTCCAGCTCACCGTGGACGGCCGCAAGGCGGCCGAAGACGTGCGCGAGAAGATGGCCATCCTTCGCCCGGTGTTTCGCGACGAAGTGGAAGAGCCGCGCGTGTTGCGCTTCGACCCGGCCAGCCGGGCCATCTGGTCGGTGGCAGTGTTGCCCGAAACCGTGGACGGCCGCGCACCCAGCGCGGTGGAGCTCACCACCTGGGCCGAAGACACGCTGAAAAAACGGCTGGAAAACGTGCGCGGCGTGGGCTCGGTCACCCTGGTTGGTGGCACCCGCCGGGCCATCAACATCGACCTCGACCCGGTGGCCCTGGAAGCGCTGGGCGTCACACCCGAACAGGTGGCGAGTGCTGTGCGCAACGAGAACCAGGACCTGCCGGTGGGCACGCTCAAGACGGCCGAGCGCGAACGCGTGGTGCAGGTGCTCTCCCGCATGCAGAACCCGGCCGATTTCGAGCAGCTCATCGTCGCCCGGCGCGGTGGCCAGCCGGTGCGCCTGGGCGAAGTGGCCCGGGTCTCGGACGGCACGCAGGAAGTGGAAAGCCTGGCCCTGTACAACGGGCAGCGCACCCTGCTGCTGCAGGTGCAGAAGGCGCAGGACGAAAACACCATCGCCGTCACGGATGGCCTGAAGGCGGCGGTGGAGTCCATCGGCGCGGAGCTGCCGCCCGGCATGCGGCTGGAGCCCATTGCCGACGGTTCGCGCCCCATCCGGGTGTCGGTGAACAACGTGCGGCAGACGCTGATCGAGGGCGCCATCCTGACCGTGCTGATCGTGTTCCTGTTCCTGAACTCCTGGCGCTCCACCGTCATCACGGGCCTCACGCTGCCCATTGCACTGGTGGGTACCTTCTTCTTCATGAACCTGTTCGGGTTCACCATCAACATGATCACGCTGATGGCGCTCACGCTGTCGGTGGGCCTGCTGATCGACGACGCCATCGTGGTGCGCGAGAACATCGTGCGCCACGTGCAGATGGGCAAGACGCCGTACCAGGCCTCGATGGACGGCACACAGGAAATCGGCCTAGCGGTGCTGGCCACCACGCTGTCCATCGTGGCGGTGTTCCTGCCCATCGGCTTCATGGGCGGCATCATCGGCAAGTTCTTCCACGAGTTCGGCATCACCATGGTGGCGGCGGTGCTGATCTCCATGTTCGTGAGCTTCACGCTGGACCCCATGCTGTCCTCCGTGTGGCACGACCCGGCCATCCTTCGACAGGCCCAGGACGATCGGAAGTCGCTGTACGACCGCACCATTGGCCGCGTCACCCACTGGTTCGACCGCGTGCAGGACGACCTGGCCGACACCTACCAGGGGGCGCTGAAGTGGTCGCTCCAGCACAAGCTGCTCACGCTGGGGCTGGCCCTGGCCACCTTCGTGGGCAGCCTGTTCATCGTGCCAGTGCTGGGCAGCGAGTTCGTGCCCAAAGCCGACTTTTCTGAAACCTCGCTGAGCTTCCACACCCCGGTGGGTTCGTCGTTGCAGGCCACCGAGGCCAAGGCGAAACAGGTGGAAGCCATCCTGCGTGAATTCCCCGAGGTGCGCTACACGCTGACCACCATCAACACCGGCAACGCCCAGGGCGCCATGTACGCCAGCGTCTATGTGCGCCTGGTGGACCGCAAGGACCGCACGCTGAGTGTGGATGCGATGTCGGCCCGCCTGCGCGAACGCCTGCGCAGCGTGCCGGGCATCACCGTCACGCACGTGGGCCTGCTCGATGCGGTGGGCGGCAACAAGCAGGTGGAGTTCTCCCTGCAGGGCGACGACCTCGCCGAGCTGGAGCGTCTGACCGCGCTGGTGCGCGAACGCATCCAGCCCATCGTCGGCCTGGTGGACCTCGACGCCAGCGTGAAACCCGACAAGCCCACGGTCGATGTGCGCGTGCGGTCCGACATCGCGTCCGATGCCGGTCTGAGCGCCGCCGCCGTGGCCAGCAGCCTGCGCACCCTGGTGGCGGGGCAGACGGTGGGGAACTGGCGCGCCCAGGACGGCGAAAGTTACGACGTGAACGTGCGGCTGGCGCCAGAGAACCGCACCCTGGCATCCGACCTGGACGGCCTGCCCTTCATGGTGGGCAACAGCGCCAACGGCACCGCCACCGTGGTGCGCCTGGGGCAAGTGGCCGACATCGTCGAATCCACCGGCCCCAACCAGATCAACCGCCGCAACCTGAACCGTGAAGTGGCCATCACCGCCAACGTGTATGGCCGCTCGGCCGGCGAAGTGTCGGCCGAGATCCGCGAGGTCCTGGACACCATCAGCTTTCCTCCCGGTTACCGCTACGAGTTCGGCGGCTCCACCAAGAACATGGAAGAGTCGTTCGGCTACGCCCTGTCTGCGCTGGCCCTGGCCATCATCTTCATCTACATGATCCTGGCCAGCCAGTTCCAGAGCTTCCTGCAGCCACTGGCCCTCATGACCGCCCTGCCGCTCACGCTGATCGGCGTGGTGCTTACGCTCATGATGTTCGGCTCCACCATGAGCATGTTCTCGGTCATCGGCATCATTCTGCTGATGGGGTTGGTCACGAAGAACGCCATCCTGCTGGTGGACTTCGCCATCCGCGCGCGCGAGGGCCGGGCAGGAACCGAACCGCTGGACCGCGAATCGGCCCTGCTCCTGGCCGCCAAGGTGCGGTTGCGCCCGATCCTCATGACCACGCTGGCCATGGTGTTCGGCATGGTGCCGCTGGCCTTTGCGCTCACCGAAGGCTCCGAGCAGCGCGCCCCCATGGGCCAGGCGGTCATTGGCGGCGTCATCACATCGTCGCTGCTCACGCTGGTGGTGGTACCGGTGGTGTATTGCTACATGGACGATCTGGCGCGCTGGAGCCGCCGCCTGTTTGGACTGCCACCTTCAGCCCCGCCTGGCGATGCCCCCTCGCCCATCACGGTCGCGGCCGAAGGCGCTCAGTAAAATGCATCAGCATCGGTTAACATACCCCTTGGAGTATCTAAAATGAACGCGCAAACCCCTTCCACCCCCAGCGAATTTGAGCAGGCCCGGTTCAACATGATCGAGCAGCAGATCCGCCCCTGGGAGGTGCTGGACTCCCAAGTGCTGGACCTTCTGGGCCGGTTGCCGCGCGAGGCCTTCGTTCCCGCCGCGCACCGTTCACTGGCTTTCGCGGACATGGAGTTGCCGCTGACCCATCCGGCACAGGACGGCAAGACGATGCTGGCGCCCCGCGTGGAAGCCCGCATGCTCCAGGATCTGCAGCTCCAGCCCCAGGACAAGGTGCTGGAAATCGGCACCGGCAGCGGCTACATGGCAGCGCTGATGGCCAAGCTCGCCCAGCGCGTGGTCTCCCTTGAAATCGACGATTCCCTGGCCCGCACCGCGCGCGAAAACCTGCAGAACGCTGGCGTGAGCAATGTCGACGTGCGCGTGGCCGACGCCACCGCGCAGAACTTCGCCGCCTGCGCCACCGAGGCGCCCTACAACGCCATCGTGCTGAGCGGCTCGGTCACCGAAGTGCCGTCTGGCCTGCTCGCCATGCTGGCACCCGGCGGCCGGCTGGTGGCCATCGTCGGCGACGAACCGGTCATGCGCGCCACCATCATCACCCGCACGGGCGAAGCCGCCTTCCACACCGCCCAGCCCTGGGACACGGTGGCCCCCCGCCTGCTGCACTTCCCGGAACCGTCCCGTTTCCGCTTCTGAAAGCCACACCCACCATGAACGCGATCCAACCGGCCCAGCTCGACCAATGGCTGGAACACGCCCGCACCACCCATCCGCAGGCGATGCCGCTGGTGCTTGACGTGCGCGAACCCTGGGAATTCCAGACCGCCTCCGTCAAACCCGACGGCTTCGAACTGTTGCAGATGCCCATGCGCACCGTGCCGGCCCGTTACCCGGAACTGGACCGCGACCGGCCGATTGCCTGCCTGTGCCACCACGGCGCCCGCAGCGCCCAGGTGGTGCATTTCCTGACCCAGCAGGGCTTCTCCGAGGTGGTGAACCTGCACGGAGGCATCCATGCCTGGTCACAGGAGAAGGACCCCACCGTGCCGGTGTACTGAAGGCCAATTGCCCTGCCGTCCGATTCGACGAACCACTCCATTCCTCCACACAGGTCCAGCCATGACGCCCAACCCAGTCTCCTCCCCGCGCCGTCCCGCTCCAACCGCGCTCGGCCACGCCGTCCTGGCCGTGCTGATGGCTCTGGGGTCTGCAGGCGCACAGGCGCAGAACCTGGTGGAGCTGTTTGAAGCCGCCCGCGGTTTTGACGCCAGCTACCTCTCCGCCCGCTCGCAATACGAAGCCGATCTGGCGCGTGCCGAACAGTCCCGCGCCGGTCTGCTGCCCCAGGCCGGCCTCGGCGCAGGCGCCAACTGGGCCCATGTCGACACCGCCGGTATGGGGTCCAGCCGCAACGTCAACACGCAAAACATCACGCTCTCGGCCAGTCAGCCCCTGTACCGCCCGGCCAACAGGCTGCTGTTTGAACAGGGGCAGCTCTCGCTTGACGTGGCGCGGGCCCAGCTGGAAGCGGCCGAACAGGACCTGGTCATCCGCACCACCGCCGCCTACTTCGACGTGCTGGCCGCCGTGGATACGCTGGCCTTCGTGCAGGCCCAGAAAACGGCCGTCGGCGAGCAGTTGGCCGCCGCCAAGCGCAACTTCGAGGTGGGCACCTCCACCATCACCGACCAGCGCGAAGCGCAGGCCCGCTTCGACCTGGTGCTCGCACAGGAAATCGCCGCCGAAAACGATCTGCGCGTTAAGCGGCTGGCGCTGGACCAGCTGGTGGGCAAGACCGGCGTTGCGCCCAAGCCGCTGGCCGCGCCCGTGGCCCTGCCTTCCGTGCAGCCGGCCGACCCGCAGACCTGGGTGACCCTGGCCGAGACCACCCACCCCACCGTGCTGCAGGCCACGCGCGGACTGGAAATCGCCGAGCTGGAAACCCGCCGTGCCGAAGCGGGTCACAAGCCCACCCTCGATCTGGTGGGGCAATACGAGGTGGCCCGTGGCCCGTCCACCTTCATGCCCACCGCCGGCAACGTGCGCACCAACACCGCCAGCGTGGGCGTGCAGTTCAATCTGCCGCTGTTCGCCGGCTACGCCATCCAGAACCGGGTGAAAGAAACGCTGGCCCTGGAAGAAAAGGCCCGCACCGACCTCGAAGCAGCCCGCCGCGGTGTGGCTCAGGCCACCCGCACCGCCTACTTCGGCGTCATTTCCGGTCTGGGCCAGGTCAAGGCCCTGGAAGCGGCCGAAGCCTCCAGCCAGAGCGCCCTGGAAGCCAACCAGCTGGGCTACCAGGTGGGCGTACGCATCAACATCGACGTGCTCAACGCGCAGAGCCAGTTGTTCCAGACCAAGCGCGATCTCGCACAGGCACGCTACAACGTGCTGCTGGGCCAGCTGCGCCTGAAACAGGCCAGCGGACAGCTCAAGCCGGAAGACCTGCAGGCCGTCAACGCCCTGCTGGCGCGCTGACCTCCACAAGGGGCTGGGCTACACTGCGCCCACCGCGAGCAGCCCGCGCAGCATCGCGCCTGACCAGTGAAGGGTATCCATGCAAGCCGTCAATGTGCTGTGCATCAAGTGGGGCAAAAAATACGGCCCCGAGTATGTCAACAAGCTGCACAACATGGTGCGGCGCAACCTCAAACGGCCCTTCCGGTTCGTCTGCCTGACCGACGACACCCATGGCATCGACCCACAGATCGAAGTCCATCCCATCCCAGCCATCGGTTTCGACGAATTCGACGAGCGCAAGCCCTGGACCTTTGCCCACGGCTGGCTCAAGCTCACCAGCTTTGCCAGCCCGCTGTACGACCTGCAGGGACGCACCCTGTTCCTCGATCTGGACATCGTCATCCTCGACAGCCTGGATCCGTTCTTTGACCAGGCCGGGGAATTCATCGTCATCAAGGAATGGGACAAGTCGGACGGCACCGGCAACACCTCCTGCTACCTCTACACCGTCGGCGCCCACACCGATGCGCTGGAGCACCTGAAGAACGACTTCCCCGAGTCGATCGCCAGCGTGCGCAACGAGCAGGAATTCATCACCGGCTTCCTCGCCCGCCAGGGCAAACTGAGCTACTGGCCGGAAGCCTGGTGCCGCAGCTTCAAACGCCACTGCCTGCGCCGGGGCCTCATGGGCTGGTTTGCCCCGCCCACCATCCCAGAAGGCGCTCGCCTCATCGCCTTCCACGGCAAGCCCAACCCCCCGGACGCCATTGCCGGCGTGAGCGGCAAGTGGTACCGGCGGGTGCTGCCCACGCAGTGGGTGGCCGACCATTGGCGGTGACGGGTCCATCCGCCCTGCACCGGGGCTACCGCCTGCTCAGCCGCCTGCTGGCCCTGCCGGTACTGGCGTGGCTGTGGTGGCGTGGTCGCAAGGAGCCCGGGTACCGCAGCAACTTCCCGCAGCGGCTGGGTTTCCTGGAGGTGCATCCCGCCTCGATGGGTTGCGTCCTGATCCAGGCAGCCTCGGTTGGCGAAGTGCAGGCCGCACGTCCCTTGATCGAAGCCCTGCGCAAGGAGTGGCCAGACCATGGACTGGTGGTGAGCACGCACACGCCCACCGGTGCGGCCACGCTGCACAGCCATTTCAACGGAGCCATTGCGCACACCTATTCCCCGCTGGACACACCCGGCGCCTGCGCCCGGTTTCTCGACCGCCTGCAGCCCCGGATGCTGGTGCTGATGGAGCGCGAAATCTGGCCAGAGATGCTGCTGCAATGCCGCCAACGCGCCATCCCGGTCGTGCTGGTCAATGCGCGCCTGTCCGAGCATTCGCTGCGCCTCTACCAGCGGTGGTCGGGGTTGGTGGCCCCGATCTGGAAGCAGCTCGCACTGGTGGCGGCTGCGGATGCTGCCAGCCTAGACCGTCTCGCGCAGCTGGGCATTCCTGGCGGACGGCTGGTGGAAACCGGCAATCTGAAGTTCGACACCCCACCGCACACCGCAGACCAAGCCTTGCCCGCCGCACTGCAAGACCGAACCCTGTTCGTGGCGGGCAGCACCCATGAAGCCGAAGAAGCCGCCCTCCTCGCCGCCTGGCCTGCGTGGCAGTTGCGTCACCCCAAGGCGCTGCTGGTGCTGGTGCCCCGACACCCCCAGCGCTTCCAGGCAGTGGCCGACCGGCTGCAACAGATGGGCATTGCACACGCCCGCCACAGCCTCGGAGCGCCGGTCCATGCAGCCACGTCGGTGCTGCTGGCCGACACCATGGGCGAACTGCCGCACTGGTACGGGGCGGCAAGCGCGTGCTTCATCGGCGGCACGCTGCAGCCCGTCGGGGGTCACAACCCGCTGGAAGCGCTGGCATTGGGAAAGCCCGTCCTGTTCGGGCCGCACACGCGCAATGCGCAGACGCTGTTCGAAGCCATCGAAAGCGCCGGGGCCGGTCGGCGCGTAGCCTCCGTTTCCGAGCTGCTGGCGGTCGTGGAACAGTGGCTGGGGCAGCCGGATCGCCCTGCTGCCATGGCAGCAGCAGCTGCCAGTTTCATGGCACTGCACCGGGGCGCCACGCAGCGGTGTCTGCAAGCCCTGAAACCCTGGCTGGGTCAACCACCTGCGCCGGTGGCAGTGGGTCACCTGGCAGGCAAAACCCACTGGTACGACCCCAGCCTGCTGGGGCATCTGGATCCCGATGACTTTGAGCCACCCCAGCAGCCTTCCGCCGACGCCACAATGGCCACCGGCAGCGGGCGCGGGCAGGCCCACCGCGTTCGCCCCAACGGTGTGGACGCGGTCCTGCGCCACTACCGCCGGGGAGGCCTGGTGGCTCGCATCAGCCAGGACAAATACTGGAACCAGGGCGCGGCGGCCAGCCGTGCCATGCAGGAATATGCCCTGTTGCGCACGATGCGCACCTGGAACCTCCCGGTGCCCGAACCCCTGGCAGCCCGGCATGTGCCCACTGGCTGGCGGTACAGCGCAGACATTCTGGTCGGGCTGATCCCGGACAGCCGCAACGTGGCCCAGTGCCTGTCACAGCGCCGGCTCGGTGCCGGGGAATGGCAGACACTGGGCGCCGCCATCCGCAGGCTGCACGACCGGCAGGTGTTCCACGCCGACCTCAACTGCCACAACCTTCTGCTGGACGGCGCCGGTCGAGCCTGGGTGGTGGACTTCGATCGCTGTGACCGCCGTGCGGGCGAAGAATGGAAAACCCGCAACCTGGAGCGCCTGTTGCGGTCGTTGCGCAAGGAGCACAGCCGACGACCGGGTTTCCAATGGCAGGAATCCGACTGGTTGCTGCTGCTGTCGGGCTACCGGGGCAGCGACGAACCCTCTACAAGCGGGGGATGAAAGGCCATGACGCCCTTCCGGGGCGGCGCCGATACAACAGAAAAACGGGGTCGGTGTGGCAAAATCGGCGGTTTTCCAGCGGGGCGACCGCCAGAACGGTCTGGGGTGTGCACCATGGCGGATCGGCTGCCGACTTGGGGCGCTCTGGCGCCTGTAGCCGCCGCAATGTTCCCCCACCTCCCACGCGGCTCCCCAGGAGCCGTGTTTTTTGTGGAGCGTGTGCTTGTGGCTGGTCAGTACATCGGGGCGCGAGCTGACCAGCGGAAGAATTCCGCCAGAGGAAGATGCCGGCCCGCTGCAACAGGTTCCCGAAAGCGTGCAATTGCTCATGTTTGTCCTGCTTCTTTCGCCGACACCGGTCGGTGCGCCCGCGCCATGAAGATCGCCGTCGTCGGAACCGGTTACGTGGGCCTGTCCAACGCCGTTCTGCTGGCCCAGCACAATGCGGTGGTGGCCCTGGACATCGTGCCTGCGCGCGTGCAGGCCATCAACGACCGCCAGAGCCCCATCGTCGACCATGACATTGCGCGCTACCTGAGCGAAAAACCGCTGGACCTGCGGGCCACGCTGGACAAGGCTGAGGCCTACGCCGGGGCAACCTATGTGGTGATCGCAACGCCCACCAACTACGACCCCAAGACCAACTACTTCAACACCGAAACGGTGGAGGCGGTCGCACGTGACGTCATGGCGCTCAATCCGCAGGCGACCATGGTCATACGCTCCACCGTCCCGGTGGGCTACACCGCCGCCCTGCGCCAGAAACTGGGCACCGAGCGCATCATCTTCGTGCCCGAATTCCTGCGCGAAGGCAAGGCACTGCACGACAACCTGCACCCGTCGCGCATCATCGTCGGCGACAACACCGACGCCGCCCGCCAGTTCGCGGGGCTTCTCCAGCAAGCCGCCATCGCAAAAGACGCCCCGCTGCTGTTCACCCAGTCGACCGAGGCCGAGGCCATCAAGCTGTTCTCCAACACCTACCTGGCCATGCGGGTGGCCTATTTCAACGAACTGGACAGCTATGCCGTGGTGCACGGTCTGGACACCCGGCAGATCATTGAGGGGGTTGGTCTGGACCCCCGCATCGGCAACCACTACAACAACCCCTCGTTCGGATACGGCGGCTACTGCCTGCCCAAGGACACCAAGCAGCTGCTGGCCAACTACCAGAACGTGCCGCAAAACCTGATCCAGGCCATCGTCCAGTCCAACAACACGCGCAAAGACTTCATTGCCGACTGCATCATCGACAAGCAGCCACGCACCGTGGGTGTGCACCGCCTGATCATGAAAACCGGCTCCGACAATTTCCGGTCGTCGAGCATCCAGGGAATCATGAAACGCATCAAGGCCAAGGGCATCGAGGTCATCGTGTACGAGCCCGGCCTGCACGAAAGCGAGTTCTTCCACTCCCGCGTCGTCAACGACCTCGATGCCTTCAAGCGCGAGAGCGACCTCATCATCGCCAACCGCATGACCGAGTCGCTGCACGATGTGCGCAGCAAGGTGTTCACGCGCGACCTGTTCGAGAGCGACTGAGCCCGTGCCCCGCGCGAGCCCTTACCTGTCTTCAAACTCTGACCCCAACCCTGTTGCCTTTTTCTCCGAGGTACCCGCCATGTCCCTGATCGTTCGCCATACCGCCATCTCTGCTGCCGCGCTGATCTGCTTGGCACTGACCGGTTGCGCCAGCTCTGGCGGCGGCGCTTCGGATTCTGCGCCCCCCGGCGCGCTGGCCACCAACCCGTTTGCATCCCCCGGGGCCACCTCCTTCAGCGAGGTGAAGGTCAAGACCATGCGGGTGTACGGCGACAGCTACTCGGCACTGGATTTCACCGAACCCCGCGGCACCATCAATTGGGCCACCGAATTGCGCAACCGCGGCCGCGTGGAGCGCGTCGACAACTACGCCATTGGCGGTGCCCGGGCCGCCCGAGGCACCAGCACCGCTTTCGACCGGCAGATCAGCGCTTCCCTGAACGGCAACAACCCCATCAAGTCTGACGACCCCTTGAACGCCGACCTCGCCGTGGTGTACTTTGGCTACAACGACATCGGCATCAACGGCAGTGCAGACGGCCTGCGATCCGCCCGCGCCGGTTACTTCGACGGCATCAACACCTTGATCCGCGCCGGTGCCACCAGCGGAAGCAACCGCATCTTTCTCACCCAGATCCACGACTGGAGCCGCAACCCGCGCAACGACCCGCGCACAGCCAGCCAGGTAGTGCAGTGGAACGACTTCATCGCAGGCCAGGCCAATGCGAACCCGAACATCATTGCGGTCGACCTGTATACCGTGTTCAACCGCATTTATGAGAACCCGGCGCGCTTCGGTTTCGTCAACGTCACCACCCGGGACTTCCGACGGTCCTTCATCGATGCGCTCTACCTGGACCTGAACCACTTCGGCAACCGGGGACAGGACGTCATTTCCCGCACGTTCGAGCACTACCTCACCCGTGGCTGGGAATGGGCCAGCACCGTGAACGCGGGCGCCGAGGCCGCGCTGCGGCTGAACCAGGACATCGACAACCGCGTGCTGCTGTTCAGCCACAACCAGCGCCAGCAGCCCCGCTCGGGCTTCGCCTTCCATGCCATGGGCAGCCTGGCACAGGAGGTCTACCAGCCCAGCCGTCCGGGCGCGTTCCCGCTCTCCGCACACCCCACGCAACGCGACTTCAAGACCACCTTGAATCCCTCCGGGCAAGACACCCGGGGTTTCGCACTCAGCTTCCACCCGGAACAGAATCTTGGCCGGAATGTCGGCAGCCTGGGGTTGGCCATCAACACCAGCCACACGCCGCGTTACTTCAGCGAGCGACATACAGCGCTGTCCCAGAAGACCGACTTCAATGCCACCACGGTGTACTGGCACAAGGCGGTCCAGGGTTTTGATTTCACCACCCAGGCGTCCTTCCTGCGCACCAGGACCGACAGCTACAAATACGACGACCTGCTCGATCTGCGCGTGGCCAATGCCGGCGCCGGCTCCACCTGGTCATTCGAACAGCGCCTGCGCCACTCCAGCCGCCGAGGCAACCTCACCTTTTCACCCTGGCTGTCCCTCACGCACCTGACCCACGCGCTGGACGCGCAGACCGCCCAGTCGCTCTACACATCCGACGTACGCTATGCCGCTTCCCGCTCCAGCGAATGGCTGTCGGGTGTCGGTCTGGACGTGCAGTCCGACCCGATCGACCTCGGCCACCGCCGCAGCCTGACCCTCGGGGCGGGCCTCAGCCACCTGTTCAGCTTCAAGCGCGACGCCATGGCCGTGACCATGCAGGAAACCGGTGGCTTCGGCGCATTCGGTGCAGTGCAGCGGGAAAGCTTCACGCGCCCCCGCATCAACCGCACCCAGCTGGGCCTGAACGCCGCGCTGTCCCTGTCGCCCACCTTCAACGTGCAAGCCCACTACGCCACCGACACTGGCAACCTCAAGCAGGGCCAGCGCGTGAGTCTGCAGGCCAACATGAAGTTCTGAACCAGTCCTTCGTCCATTCCGCAGCGCACCCGTCAACAACAAGTACCGAGCCGCAAGCCGACCAAGCAGGTTCCAAGAACAAACATGAAAATTCTGTATGTGGCGGGTAGGGAGGCCAGCTATTCCCGAACCCGCATCGTGCTGCGCGCCTTGCGCGAACAAGGGCATGAGGTCATCCCCTGCCTGCCGCCCGACCGCTCCTTCAAGAACTACCCCAAGCTGCTGTGGAACACCCTGCTGAAGGCGCCATCGTGTGACGTGGTGCTGGTGGGCTTCTACGGGCAGTTGCTGGTGCCCTTCATCCGGCTGCTGACCTGGAAGCCGATCGTTTTCGACATGTACATCGGCACCTACGAAACCATGGTGTTCGACCGCCAGAAAACGCAACCTGGCACGGTGATGGCGCGCATTTATGCCCTGAGCGACTGGCTGTCCTACAAGATGTCCAACGTGTCGATCCTCGACACCCACCATGCCATCGCCCACTTTGGCAAGGTCATCCAGAGCGATACCAGGAAGCTGCAACGCCTGTTCCTCGCCGTGGACGACTCGGCCATCTTTCCGCGCGAAGCGGATCGGCCTCACGACGGTTTCCTGGTGCATTTCCACGGGGAGTTTTCGCCCTTTCACGGGGTGCGCATCATCCTGCAGGCGGCCAAGCTGCTGGAAAACGAAAACGTGCGTTTCCAGATCATTGGCAAGGGCATCACCTACGAGGAAGACATGCAGCTCGGGCGCGAGCTTGGCCTGAAGAACGTGACCTTCGTGGATACCGTGTCCTATGCAGACCTGGCCGTCTATATGGCCCGCGCCGATGTATGTCTTGGCATCTTTGGCGACAATGCGCGGGCCAATCTGGTGATGACCAACAAGGCAATTGAAGCGATCGGTATGGCCAAACCGCTGATCACGCGGCTGAACCAACCGGTGCAGGAGCTGTTCAAGCACCGGGAAAACGCCTATTTGATCGAACCCAACAACCCCCAGGCGCTGGCCAACGCCATCCTGGAGCTGCAGGCCAATCCGGCGCTGCGCGAGTCGATGGCGAAAAAAGCGTACGAAACCTTCCGAGACCATTGCACCATCGAACAGCTCGGCAGCAACCTGGACCGCATCATTCTCGGCGTGCTCAAGCGCACCGCCTGACACCCGACAAACATTGCATCGCACAGCCCTTGAAACCGGCTTGCCCCCTACCCCGAAAGGAATCCGAATGGAACGCACCAAAAACCTCATCCTCGGCGCCGGCCTGACCGGCCTGAGCACCGGCTACCACCTCAAGGACGGTGACTACCAGGTGTACGAAAAGCTGCACGAGGTCGGTGGGCTGTGCCGCTCCGAAGAGGTCAACGGGTTCCTGTTCGACTACGCACCGCACATCCTGTACACGGTCAACCCCTACGCCCATGAGCTCATCCACACCCTGCTCAAGGGCAACCTGGAAATCAAGAAGAGGAAGGCCTTCATCTACCACGGCAAATACGATCTTTACACGCAGTTCCCCTACCAGGCCCACCTGTATGGCCTGCCCGCCAAGGACATCATCGAGTGCCTGAGCGGTCTGGTGGAAGTGCTGCGCGACCCGGATCGCCCGAAACCCCAAAACTACCGCGAATGGATGTACTGGCGTTTCGGCAAAGGCATTGCCGAGCAGCTGATGATTCCCTACGCCGAGCGCATCTGGACCATTGATCCGAAGCACATGAACTTCAGCTGGATCGATCGCCGCGTACCAGAACCCGATTTTGAAGCCGTGCTCAAGGGCGCGCTGCAGCACGAAGACGACCGCACCGGTTTCAACCAGGAATTCTGGTACCCCATCGAAGGCGCCATCGAGTCGCTGCCGGTGGCACTGGCCAAGGGCGTGAAGAACATTCACCTGAACCACACGGTCACCAGGATCGACCCGAAAGCCAAGCAGGTCACCTTCAACACCGGCAAGGTGGTGGGCTACGAGAACCTGGTGTACTCGCTCTCGCTCACGCACCTGCCGCACTTCATGGACGACATTCCGCCGCATGTGCTGGACGCCATCAACGGCCTGCAGTTCAACCAGATCGAGTGCGTGAACATCGGCATCAACCGCCCGGACATCAGTCCCTACCACTGGCTGTACTTCCACGAGGCCGAAGAATTCATCTTCCACCGCATCAGCTTCCCCCGCAATGCATCGGAGAAAACCTGCCCACCCGGCACCAGTTCGGTGTGCTGCGAAATCTCCTACTCCAAGCACCGCCCGTTGCGCGTGCAGGGCCGCGAAGCGCTGATCCAGGCCACCATCGACGGTCTGATCAAGGCCAAGATCATGCGTCCGGACGACGAAGTGCTCGCCGCCGACGTGCTGACGGTCGACCCCGCGTACGTGATCTACGACCTGGACTACGAAAAGAACGTCAAGACCATCCACGACTGGCTGGTGAGCATTGACATCCATCCGTGCGGCCGCTTCGGTGACTGGCAGTACTACAACATGGACCACTCCATCCTGGCCGGCAAGCGCATCGCCGACCTGCTCAACGAACGCGACACGGTCGCCGCCTGATGGGACACCGGGGCCACCAGCCCCGGTCCTTTGCATGAAGCCCATCGCCCTGCGGCTGCTCAAGATCCTTGCCTATGGGGCAGTGGGTCTGGCAACCGGCTACTTCGCGCTTGAACTGATCCGGCGCTTCAACGACATCCCCGCCGTGCCCTGGAACGCGACCACCGCGGGCGTTGCGCTGCTGTCCTGTCTGGCCGGCGTTCTGGTGGTGGCGCTGATCGGCACCATGTGGACGCTGCTGCTGCGTGACCAGGGGGTGCACCTGCCCTTGACGAAAGCCGTTCAAATCGTCGCCGTCTCCCAGATCGGAAAGTATTTGCCCGGGAACGTGGGCCACTTCGCCGGCCGCGCCGTGCTCGCCCAGCAAGCAGGCGTGCCGCTGGGGGTCAGTGCCAGCACCCTGCTGATCGAGACCGCCTGGACCCTGGCCATCGGTGCCGGCTTCTCAGTGGTTGCACTGGCTCTGTTCATCGATGCAGCGACCGCTGTAGCCCTGCCAGCGGTCAATCTTTTGCATCTTGGATTGTTGACGGTGGGTCTGCTGGCATTGCCCTGGCTGGGCATCCATGTGGTGAATCGCCTGGCGCCCGGTCTGAGCCGAAAGGTGGGCGCCGGAAAACTGATTGCAGCCCCGCGCCTGGTCACGGCGCTGATGGTCTCCGGCCTCATGGGCGTCTGCTTTTTCGTACTGGGTGCGGTGGTGGCGCTCCACGCAACGCAGCTGTTTGGGGTGCCCGGTGTGTCCTGGTTCACCCTGACCATGCTGTTCACCTCGGCATGGCTGGTGGGCTACGTGGTACCGGGCGCGCCGGGCGGCCTGGGCGTTCGTGAGGCCATGATGGTGGTGGTGCTCACGCCGGCCGTGGGTGCCGGGGCTGCGGTGGGGCTGGGCGTGACTGTGCGCCTGGCCACCCTGGCCGGAGACGTCCTGGCGTTTCTCCTTGGTCTCTGGAGCCAGCGTCGCACCTGAAGCCGCCGGCCGGGAACAATATTCCGGTGGCGGCTGGCCGGCATCCCCCTCAGGGGTGTTGGACGATCACAACGGGCAATAGGACCAACAGCCATCGCCGGGAAGCTGCAACCAGCTGTTTCATAATACGCAGTGGCTACAAACTGGTGCCGCTTGACCCCTTCAATGCCTTCCCAAACCGCCACCGCCGCACCAAACGGGAATCGATCTGTCACCTTCCGGTGGTCATGGGTCGTTGCGCTGCTGCTCACCTTGAAGGCGCTCTACATGGGGTTTTACGTCACTCCCCCGGGTGACATTCCGGACGAATCCGGCCACTACGCCTATGTGAGGGATATCGCCCGCGGGGAATTTTTCCCGCTCATGAGCCAGGCCAGGATTCCGGACAATCTGTGGTTCGACACCGGCCAGCCCCGTGGTTATCTGCGGGACAACTACATCACCCAGCACCCGCCCTTGTATTACCTGGTGGCGGCAGTTCCCCTGAAAGTGACGCAGTGGTTCACCACCGAACGCTGGTACCAGATCCGGGCCACCCGCACCGTGTCGGCTGTGTCGCTGGGCCTGCTGTTCCTGGCCCTGTTCTGGACCCTGAACGATGCCGGCATCGGGCGTTCACGCGCCCTGCTCCTGGCTTCGACCATCGGATTCATCCCGATGGTCAGTCACCTGGCATCGGGCATCACCAACGACATTTTCCTGTTCCTGTTGTGTGCCCTGGCAACCCGGCACCTGGTGCGCTTCGTGAAGGCACAGACGCTGCGCGACGCTTACCTGTGTGCCCTGTGGCTCACCCTGGCGGGTGGCACGAAGATGACGGCCTGGGTATTGATTGCCGGCTTCGTGGGCATTCTGGTCTATGAGTTGCGCGGATCGCTGAAATCCTGGTTCCTGCATGCTGTGGGCATCACGGTGACGGCCCTGCTGCTCCCCATCTGGTGGATGGTCCGCAACCTTGTCCATTTCGGCAACCCGTTGAAGGTGAACCTGGTCAATACGCCACCCAAGGCGCTGGACTACACACTGCTGGAATACGTGCAAAACCAGCCCTACTTCGACTGGATGCTGGTCCACTTCTACGGACTGATCGGTTTCTCGGGCTATTGCCAGACGCCCGAACTGCTGAACCTGTGCACCGGCGTCCGGTCCACACGCATTTCCAGTCAGCCCTACGAATTCATGGTCGTGGTGCTGGCTGTCGTGACCGTGATGTTTCTCGCGCACACCTTGTGGCGCTACCGGAACCTGGCACTACCGGCGGCTGGGTCGTCCGCACCCGGCTCCATGCGCGAATGGACCCAAAGGGGACTGCAGTCCGGCGCCTTGCGCACCTTGCTGCTCGGCGCGTTGCTCGCGATCGGCATGTCCATCTTTGCATTGGCCGAGGTGGTCCTGCACCACGAACCGGGATGGGTGGCCGAAGTTGCACGCACCACGATGGTGGCTGCCGGTCTCGTCGGTTTGCTGGGACTGGGCGTGGTCCTGCTGGATCCCGACGCGGATGAGCGCCTGATGTACTACGCGATGGCACTGTTCTTGGGCTTCGGCATGATGATCCTGCTGCAAGGTCTCAAGGCCTACCAGCTGCTGGCAGAGCTGCGTGGTGTGCAGGGCCGTTACTTCTACCCATTCCTGCCGTTCATGATGGTCGCGCTGGGATTGCTGCTGCAACGATTCAGGGTGCCTACCGTGGTGGTGCTCTGGGTGGTGCTGATCATGGCCTGGGGCGAGCTGCACGCCTACGTCACCCAGGTGATCCCATTCTTCGAAGTCATCCGGATATGAGATCCGCACGCATACGCTGGACACAGTTCCTGGTGGCAGGCGCACTGCTGACCATCGCCTACTTTCTGAATTACCAGAAAGACATCTACGAATACCGTTACATGGCAGTGGACCTCACGCCCCGCAACTGGGTGGAGGGCCGCCCCGCGGGTGAAATCACCCGGGAGTTCACGCTCAGCCAGGCGCTGGACATCCAGGAAACCGAGTTGCTGGAGCGTGACTTTGGCGAGCCGTTCTGCGTCAACCTTCTGATGGCCAATTACGCGAACCGCCGCAACCGCGGTTCCTTCACGGTGACCGTCACCACGACCGAAGCGCGCCAGCAAAAGCGGATTCCAGCGGAAACCGTGATGGACAACCAATACCTCAAAGTCTGCTTTGATGAACTTCGCTTCGAACAGCTGTACAACAAGCCCGCCACACTGGACATTGCCGGGGTGGACGGAGAGCCTGGACGATCGGTGACCGCCTGGCTCAGCAGCGCACGCGATGGCGCCCGTGCCCGGGTAAACGGCCAGCCCACCGATCTCACGCTGGTGCACACCGTCGTTCTGCTCAAGGACACCCGCAATTACCAGTTCAATGCCTATTTCCTGCTGGTCTTCGCTGGCCTTCTGGGAGGCGCTCTCCTGACCGCGATGCGCCATCCGGACGCAATCTGAGCCGGCAAGTTTCCGGTACCTCCCCTCGCCCGGCGGGCTCCCCCCGGTAGAGAGACAATACGGGATTGAGGATCCAATCGCCCGTTGTGGCCCACGTCCAGGCGATCACCCATCTTCACACACCGCTTCACCCGTTTCCCGAACGGCAACAGGCGACCCACCTCGATTCGCAGCCGGCGCCAGCGCCAACGATTTTTTCCATGTCCGAAGAACACGACGCAACGACCGCGACGCCCGTACGGCCAGACACCGACAGCCATGCCTTGCTGGAACGCCTCGCCCGCCAGGACAAGGAAATCGAGCAGCTCAACGACGCTGTTCTCAAGCTGAAAGAGGAACTGAAGTCGGCGCAGAAAAAGCTGGACGACGTTCACAATTCCACCAGCTGGCGCATGACGGCCTTTTTTCGCGGCCCGATCATGCGCCTCATCAACCTGAAGCGCACCTGGGAAGTGCTGGCCTTCGACGTTGCCAGCCGCGGGGGCTGGTACGACATGCTGGCCGAAATCGGGCGCGACATACGCACCCACCGATTGCAGTATGTCCAGCAGATTGGCCACTATCTGCGCAGCAACGGCGAGCACCAGCCCGTCCCCGGGTCGGGTCCGCACGACCGCAACGACTACCACGCCTGGCGCGCTGCAGGCAAGGCAGTGGCCCGACCGGAGAACGCACGCGCACCAGACGCCGCTCCCCCACTGATCTCGGTGCTGATCCCCACCTACAAACCACCACTGGACCTGCTCCAGCAGGCCATCGCCTCGGTGATCAACCAGCCTTATGAGCGCTGGGAGATCTGCATTGCCGACGATGCGTCGAACGATCCTGCGCTGGAAACCTACCTGCGCCAGCTGGCGCAGGACAACGACCGCATCCACGTGCGCTTCCGTGACAAGAACGGCCACATTTCGGCCTGCACCAATACCGCCCTTGCGCTGGCCCGGGGCGACTACCTGCTGCTGCTCGACCAGGACGACCTGCTGCACCCGGAAGCCATGCAGCGCGTGGCCGAGTGCATCATGGCGAACCCGGATGTGGCCATCATCTACTCCGACGAAGACCGCATCAACGAAGATGCCAGCCGGCACAGCAGCGCCTACTTCAAACCGGACTTCAACTACGACCTGTTCCTGGGGCAGAACATGGTCAGCCATCTGGGCGTTTTCCAGCGCCAGCTGATCGTCGACATTGGTGGTTTCCGCGAGGGCCTGGAGGGCTCCCAGGACTACGACCTGGCCCTTCGGGCCATGGAGCGGGTGCAGCAGCATCAGATCCGCCACATTCCGCAGGTGCTCTACCACTGGCGGGCGATCAAGGGCAGCACGGCCCTCGACCACTCCGAAAAATCGTACGCCAGCACAGCTGGCCGCCGCGCCATTCACGACCATCTCGAACGCACCGGCCAGAGAGGCGAAGCCCTGCCCGCACCGGATCTGCCGTTTTTCAACCGCGTGCGCTACGAACTTCCGGAACAGGGCCGGCTGGTCAGCGTGCTGGTGGCACTGGACGAGCCGCGCGACGCGCTGCTGCCAATGCTGCAGCAGATGTGGAACACCCGGGGCGATGTCGACGCGGAGTTCATAGTCTGCACTGCCGCTGCACTCACCGCAGACGATCTGCAGCAGAGCCTGGCGCCCGAAGCAGGACCAGCCATTCGCGTCATCCGCACGGATGCACAGACCCCGCTGTCCGAGCGCATGAATGCGGCGGCCGAACAGGCCACGGGGCATTTGTGTTGTCTGGTGACGGTGCTGTTCACGCGCATGAGTGCGGGCTGGCTGGAGGAACTGGCCCGCGTGGCGGGACAGCCTCGGGTGGGCTTCGTGGCGCCCAAGATTCACAACCTGCCTGGACAGCTCGACCACGGCGGCGTGCTGTTCCCCGACACCATGCGCGCCGTGTATGCCCACAAAGGCGAACCGAAGTCCACGCACGGTTATGCCGGCCGCGCTGCACTGCAGCAGGAATTCAGCGCGCTGTCCCCTGCCCTGCTGGTCGTGCGACGCGCGCTTCTTCTGGAGTCGGGCGGCCTGGGACGCGACTTCTCCGGCGGCCTGGCCATGATCGACAAATGCCTGGAGCTGCAACGCCAGGGGCTGGCCAATGTGTGGATGCCATATGCCGATCTGATGTTCTCGAACCCCGCCTATTCCGGCCGCACCAACCTCCTGACCGAACTGGGGCTGCTGAGCTCGGCGCGCAGGCGCTGGGCAGCCAAGTGGGGCGAGTACCGGCGCGACCACTGCTACAACCCCAATCTGTCGCGGCGGGGAGATTTCTCCCTGAACTGGCAACCCTGACGGCGCCTGGTCCATGCCCACGTCCGCCAACGCTGTCTGCGCCGTTGTTGTCACCTTCAATCCCGAAATTGAAGAGCTGGCGCGGCTGCTGCGAGCGCTGCAGGCGCAGGCCTGCGACTTTGTGGTGGTGGACAACCACTCAGACAACGCAGATGCGCTGCAGAAGCTGGTGGCCGGGCTGCCCCGTGCCAAGGGTTTCCTGCCTCAGAACACCAACATCGGTCAGGCAGCCGCGTTGAATCTTGGCATGGCGGCTGTGAAGGCTCAGGGGCGATCGTTGGTGCTGCTGTTCGACCAGGACAGTGCCATTCCCGAAGGTTTCTGTGCACAGATGCTGCGGGCCTGGGACGAAGCTTGCGTCGACGCGCCAGGGCCTGTGGCAGCCATCGGTCCGCGCCTGCAGGATCCTGCGACGGGGCGCAGGGTGCCGTTCCGCCGGTTCGAGCGCCTGTTCGACCGCAAGGAACAACCCGTCACCACCAACCCGAAGCTGATTTGCGCGGACTTCCTCATCACTTCGGGCTGTCTGATCGCGCTCGATGCATTGACCACCATCGGTGCCATGCGGGCAGACTACTTCATCGACAACGTGGATCTGGAGTGGTGTTTCCGGGCCCGATCCATGGGCTACCGCCTGTACGGAACCGAGCACGCCGTGCTGAACCACCGCATTGGCGAGGTCAGCTCGAACTATTTGGTGCGCAAGGGTGTGGTGGTGCAGCACAGTGCCCTGCGGTTCTACTATTCGACCCGCAACCGCCTGCACTTGCACCGCCAGCCTTACGCGCCCGCAGTCTGGCGCACCAAGGACGCATTGCGGTTTGTGTTGAAGACCAGCTACCTGCTGCTCACTTCCGCAAGGCGCCGCGATTACTGGGCCAGTCTGCGCAAAGCGCTCCATGACGTCCATCGCCTGCCATGACCCACCTCGAACCCCATCGGCCTGCGGAGCACAGCGGTGTGCACATCGTTGTCCTGCTTCCCGTGTACAACGGCGGCCGCTTTCTGGGCGAGCAGTTGCAATCCATCCTTGAGCAATCGGTGCAGCGGATCACCATCCTTTGCCGGGACGATGCCTCCAGCGACGATTCCCTTGCGGTTCTTGCGCGGTTCGCCACGCAGTTTCCGCAAAAGCTTGTGCTGGTGGAGGATTCGCTCGGCAACCTGGGCGCACGCGCCAATTTTTCCCGCCTCATGCAGGCGGCGCTGGACCACCGGCCCCACGATGGTGCTGATGGCCACAGCCCGACCTACTTCGCCCTGGCCGACCAGGACGATGTGTGGCACGCCGACAAGCTGGCCACACTGGTGGCTGCCATGCAGCAACTCGAGGCGGAGCGCCCGGAGCTTCCAGCACTCGTGCACAGCGACCTGCGGGTGGTGAATGAACATGGCGGCACCATCGCACCCTCCATGGCCAGGTTCCAGGGACTGCGGCCGGACCGCGACAGCTTCGCAGCCCAACTCATGAGCAACACCCTGACCGGCTGCACAGCCCTGATGAACAGGGCGCTTCTGGAACGAAGCACCCCGGTACCGCCGCAATCCATCATGCACGACTGGTGGATTTCCCTGGTGGCCAGTGCGTTCGGCCGGCGCATGTTTCTGAATCAGTCGCTGGTCGACTACCGGCAGCATGGCAACAACACCATTGGCGCCAAAGAGTATGTGAAGCCGGTGGCGCGCAGGCATTTTCTGGCGCGCATCATGGATGACCGCCACCACGCGGTGTTCCTGGCCAACGCTGCGCAGGCAGAGGCCTTTGCGGCGCAGTTTGCCAACACCTTGCGCTGGAACCACCGGCTTCCGCTCGCCCTGGCCAGGGGTCTGGCGGTGCACTTTGCGCCCTGGCAGCGGGTGCTGTTCCGGATTCTTCGCTGGCTATGAGCATCTGCCTTTCACTGGTCAGCCACAACCAGGCCGCCTTGGGCAACCTGCTGCTGCAGGACCTGAGCGGCATGCAGGCGGTACAGCGTCTGATCATCACATCCAACGTGGCGGAAGCTACGCAGTGGCGCCCTGCCATACCCCCGGCCCACCTGATCTGCAACCCCCAACCGATGGGGTTCGCTGCCAACCACAACCAGGCATTCGCGCACAGCCGCGAACCGTTCTTCTGCGTCGCCAATCCCGACATCCGCCTGCCGGCGAACCCATTCCCCGGTCTGCTGGCCCGCATGCAGGATCCACGGGTCGGACTGGTCGTGCCCCTGGTACGCAATCCGGCAGGGGCATTGGAAGACAGCGTCCGGCGCTTTCCAACGCCAGCCAGCCTGGTTCGCAAAGCCTTGGGGGGCAATGACGGGCGCTATCCGCTGCATGGCATCGACCCCACCACCGCAATGCGCGTGGATTGGGCGGCAGGCATGTTCCAGTTGTTCCGGGCCGAAGCTTTTCGGGATGTGGGAGGCTTTGATGCTAAATTTCATTTGTATTACGAAGATGTCGATATTTGCGCCCGTCTGTGGAAGGCCGGCTGGAAAGTCGTGCTGAGCCCCGATGTCACCGTTGTTCATGCCGCGCAGCGCGCGAGCCGGCGAAACCCCCGATACATGGCCTGGCATGCGGGCAGCATGGCCCGCTATTTCGCCAAACACCTCGGACGGCTTCCCGGCTCCTCCCTCTGAAACATTACAAGCGGCGCGTACGGCTCCCAAACCACCCTATCCATCCGTTGGCCATGCACCGCGTCCTTGGGCGGCGTGCATCGAAGCAAACACTTTCAACATCCAGGAGACCTGAATGATTCTTGTAACCGGAGCGGCGGGCTTCATTGGCGCCAACTTCGTGCTGGACTGGCTGGCCCAGGCCGACGAGCCTGTCATCAATCTTGACAAGCTCACCTACGCCGGCAACCTGCAGAGTCTGGAATCGCTGAAAGGCGATGCACGGCACCTGTTCGTGCACGGCGACATTGGCGACCGTGCCCTGGTGGACAAATTGCTGGCTGAGCACCGCCCGCGCGCCGTGGTGAACTTCGCAGCCGAGAGCCACGTGGACCGCTCCATCCACGGGCCGGAAGACTTCATCCAGACCAACGTCGTCGGAACCTTTCACCTGCTGGAGTCCGTCCGCGCTCACTGGGGCAGCCTGCCGGAGGCGGAGAAGTCCGGCTTCCGCTTCCTGCACGTGTCCACCGACGAGGTGTACGGCACCCTGGGACCGGGCGACGCTCCGTTCACCGAAACCCACCCCTACGAGCCCAACAGCCCCTACTCCGCCAGCAAAGCGGCCAGCGACCACCTGGTGCGGGCCTACCACCACACCTACGGGTTGCCGGTGCTCACGACCAACTGCTCGAACAACTACGGGCCGTTCCACTTTCCGGAAAAACTCATTCCACTCATGATCGTCAACGCGCTGGCTGGCAAACCCCTGCCGGTGTATGGCGACGGCATGCAGATCCGCGACTGGCTGTACGTGAAAGACCATTGCAGCGCCATCCGCCGCGTGCTGGAGGCCGGAAAGCCGGGTGAAACCTACAACGTGGGCGGCTGGAACGAGAAGCCCAACATCGAAATCGTGAACACCGTTTGCGCCCTGCTCGACGAACTGAGCCCGCGCGCAGACCACAAGCGGTACGCCGAGCAGATCACCTACGTGAAGGACCGCCCGGGCCACGACCGCCGCTACGCCATCGACGCCACCAAGATCCACCGGGAGCTGGGCTGGAAACCGGCAGAAACCTTTGAGACCGGCATTCGAAAAACCGTGCAGTGGTACCTCGAAAACACCGCCTGGGTGGCAGCCGTGCAGAGTGGCGACTACCGCAACTGGATTGGCAAGCAATACGGCACCACCGCATGAAAATCCTGCTCACTGGCAAAAATGGTCAGGTCGGGTTCGAGCTGCAAAGGGCTCTGGCCCCCCTGGGTGAGGTACGCAGCGTGGGTACCACCGACTGCGACCTGTCCGAAGCAGATGCGCTGCGTTCGCTCATCCAGGCATTCCAGCCCGACCTGATCGTCAACCCCGCAGCCTACACGGCCGTGGACCGTGCAGAGTCCGATGCCGACAAGGCGCACGCCGTCAATGCCGTTGCTCCCGGAGTCATGGGCGAGGAGGCAGCGCGTCTGGGCGCTGCGGTCATTCATTTCTCCACCGACTATGTGTTCGACGGCGCAAAGACCAGCGCGTATCTGGAAACAGATCCCACTGGCCCGCAGTCGGTCTATGGCCGCACCAAGCTGGCGGGTGAGCATGCCCTGGCCCAAGCCACCCCGAACCACATCATCCTGCGCACCAGCTGGGTGGTGGGCGCACACGGCGGCAACTTTGCCAAGACCATGTTGCGTCTGGCAGCCGAACGCGAAGAATTGAAGGTCGTGGCCGACCAGATGGGTGCTCCCACGTCCTCGGCATTGCTGGCCGATGTCACCGCCCACCTGGCACGCCAGCTTCAGCGGCAAGGCCAGTCGGGCTTTCCGTTCGGCACCTACCACCTGGCCGCGACAGGCGAAACCTCCTGGCACGCCTATGCGCAGTTCGTGATTGGCGAGGCCATCAAGGCGGGCAAACCATTGAAGGCCTCACCCGAGCGAATATTGCCCATTCCCGCCACTGCTTTTCCCACGCCGGCCAAGCGGCCCCAGAATTCGCGTCTGGACACCACACTGATCCGGCAAACGTTCGGCCTGACCCTGCCGCACTGGCAGCAGGGTGTGGGCCACATCCTTCAGCAAATCCTGTAAAACCCATGTCCACCATGCAGCGCAAAGGCATCATCCTTGCTGGGGGCTCCGGCACCCGCCTCTACCCGGTCACCCAGGCGGTGAGCAAGCAGCTCATGCCGGTGTACGACAAGCCCATGGTGTACTACCCGCTCAGCACGTTGATGCTGGCGGGCATCCGGGACATCCTCATCATCTCAACGCCGCAGGACACCCCCCGGTTCTCGGACCTCCTGGGCGACGGCAGCCAGTGGGGCCTGAACATCCAGTACGCCGTGCAGCCCAGTCCGGACGGCCTCGCACACCTGGTGCTGGGCGACAACATCTTCTATGGCCACGACTTCGCCGAGTTGCTGCGCAACGCCAGCCACCGGGCCGATGGAGCCACCGTGTTCGCCTACCATGTTCACGATCCGGAGCGCTATGGCGTGGCCGAATTCGACCTGTCGGGCAAGGTGCTGAGCCTGGAAGAAAAACCCGCCAGACCCAAAAGCAATTTTGCGGTCACCGGCCTGTACTTTTACGACAACCAGGTGGTGGAGCTGGCCAAGAACCTGCAGCCTTCGCCGCGCGGTGAACTCGAAATCACCGACCTCAACCGGCTGTACCTGGACACGAACCAGCTGCATGTGGAGCTCATGGGCCGAGGCTACGCCTGGCTGGACACGGGCACCCATGACAGCCTTCTGGAGGCGGGCCAGTTCATTGCCACCCTGGAAAAACGCCAAGGCCTGAAGGTGGCTTGCCCGGAAGAAATTGCCTACCGCCAGAAATGGATCAGCGCAGACCAACTGGCTGCGCTGGCCAAGCCGCTGGCCAAAAACGGCTACGGCCAGTACATCCTGCAAATCCTCAAAGAAGCACGCTGAACCCCATGAAAGCCACACCGCTCGCCATACCGGAAGTCATCCTGTTCGAACCCAAGGTGTTTGGGGACGACCGCGGCTTCTTTTTCGAAAGCTTCAACCAGCTCCGTTTCGAGGAAGCCGTTGGTCGTCCAGTGAGCTTCGTGCAGGACAACCACTCCAAGTCCACCAAGGGCGTGCTGCGGGGCCTGCACTATCAGATCCAGCAGCCGCAAGGCAAGCTGGTGCGTGTGGCGCAGGGCGAAGTGTTCGACGTGGCGGTGGACATCCGTCGCTCCTCACCCACCTTCGGCAAGTGGGTGGGCGCGCTGCTGAGCGCCGAGAACAAGCACCAGTTGTGGGTGCCAGAAGGTTTTGCCCATGGGTTCGTGGTGCTCAGCGAAACCGCCGAGTTCCTCTACAAGACCACGAACTACTACGCACCGGCATTTGAGCGCTGCATCGTTTGGAACGATCCGGACCTTGCCATCGATTGGCGCAGCGCCACAACACCGCT
>JALORL010000345.1 GCA_025458915.1 Hydrogenophaga sp. | reverse complement strand
CTTGGCCGCGTTGTGTGCGGCGTAGAGGGTGTCGATGTTGTCGTACATGGCCTTGGCCATGCGGTAGGCGACATCGTCGGAGACGCCGCTGTGCGTGACCAGGAAGTTGGGGATGGCCACGGTGGCCACATCGGCGGTCTGCCCCCCGTAGGTGTTGGCCGGGATGACGGCGGGCTGGTAGGCCGCGTCACCGATCTTGGCCACCACATCGGCGGGCACGGGCACGACCACGATCTTCACGGCGGTGGAGAGGTCGACGCCCAGGCCGGCGGACTGCAGGGTGGCGTCGAGCTGGCGGTTCTTCATGAGCTCGACCGATTCGCCAAAGGGCAGGTACTCGACCTTGGCGAGGTCGGAGTAGGCCAGGCCGGCGGCCTTGAGCACGGCGCGGGCGTTGAGTTCGGTGCCCGAGCGTGCTGCGCCCACCGAGAGGCGCTTGCCCTTGAGGTCGGCCAGGGTCTTGATGCCGGAGTCTTCGCTGGCGACGATCTGGATGTAGTTGTTGTAGGTGGCGGAGAGGCCGCGCAGCTTGTCGAGCTTCTGGTTGAAGCCGGCTTCGGCGTTGCCGTTCCAGGCATCGGAGAGGGAGTCGGCCAGGGTGAGGGCGAGCTCGCCGCGGCCGGCCTGCAGGAGGTTGTGTCCTTGGAGAAGATCTGGGACAGGGCCACGCCCATGGGGTAGTACACGCCGCTCTGGCCGCCAGTGAGCACGTTGATGAACTGCTGTTGCTGCGCCACGGCGGCGCCGGATGCCACCGCTGCTGCAATGCTGATGCCAAGGCCGATTCGTTTGATCCAACGCATGTCTTAGTCTCCTGTCTTGTTAAAAGGCGAGGGCGCAGAATACCCCAATTCCCTGCTGGATCGCCTTCGGGAAATGCGTACCGGGCGGATCGGGTTTACCCTGAAAAACCCAGTGACGCCAGGCTGGTCGTTCACCCTTTCCGGAACCGTTGTCCTTGTTGCCTCCGCTACCCGATCCTCCCGCTGAACAGCGCGCATCGAACCCCGTGGCCTCCGACCAATCCGGCCGTCCGTTGCAGGCCAGCACTGCAAGTGCGGACGCCTTCGCCGACGCGCTGTGGCTGGAGGAAGGCCTGTCGCGCAACACCCTGGACGCATACCGCCGCGACCTCGTGCTGCTGGGCCAGTGGTTGGCCGAACAGGGCAAGGGGTTGTTGCAGGCCACAGAAGCCGATCTGAACGGCTACTTCGCAGCACGCCATGCACAGACCCGCGCCACCACGGCCAACCGGCGTCTCACCGTCTTCAAGCGCTATTTCCGGTGGGCGCTGCGCGAACGCCTGCTGGCGGTCGATCCCACACTGCGTCTGAATGCGGCGCGCCAGCCGTTGCGGGTGCCCAAGACCCTGTCCGAGTCGCAGGTTGAGGCGTTGCTCAACGCGCCCGACACGTCCACCCCGCTGGGCCAGCGCGACCGTGCCATGCTGGAGCTCATGTACGCCAGCGGCCTGCGCGTGAGCGAGCTGGTCACGCTCAAGACCTGGCATGTGGGGCTGCACGACCATGTGCTGCGCATCACCGGCAAGGGCAACAAGGAGCGCCTGGTGCCCTTTGGTCAGGTGGCGGGCCAGTGGCTGCAGCGCTACCTGAACGAAGGCCGGCCCGACATCCTGGCCGACCAGCAGAGCGAGGACCTGTTCGTGACCGCGCGCGGCTCGAAGGCCGGAGAAGCCATGAGCCGGGTGATGTTCTGGTCGCTGGTGAAGAAGTATGCGCTGCTGGCCGGCATCACGGTGCCGCTGTCACCGCACACGCTGCGCCATGCGTTTGCCACCCACCTGCTCAACCACGGCGCGGACCTGCGCGCGGTGCAGATGCTGCTGGGCCACGCCGACATCTCCACCACGACCATCTACACCCACGTGGCGCGCGAGCGCCTCAAGTCCATCGTGGCGCAGCACCACCCCCGGGGTTGAAGGCGAGCTGGAGCTTCAGAGCGGCTTGAGGGCCAGACCGATCCGCAGTCCGCTTTCGGTCACGGTGATGCTCGATGGCTGCATGCCCACCGCGTCGGCCAGCGCCAGGTCCTTCGGGCTCAGCTGGTGCAGCACCACTTCCAGCAGCGACTGCTCGGCCAGAGCCGGCGCGTAGGTGTTGAGCAGGTCCACCACGCCGGGCTGCAAGGTGGGAAATCGCAGGCGGTTCATGCGCAACCGGTGGGCACGCACGGTGCGGTCGCTGGCCTCGTAGCGCAGGGCAAAGTCCACCTCGAAACTGCCTTCGTGGCTGCGGTTGAGCGCCGGGCCGGCAGCCAGCACCTGCATCTGCGCGCCCAGCCGGTTCTGCTCCGGCAGCAGGCGCAACCGGGGCACCTGCACGTCCAGGTTCAGCAGGCCTGGCACCGGGTAGCGCAGTGGAAAGCGCTGGCGCAGCGACTGCTGCAGCAGGCTCTCGGGCACTGGAATGCCGGTCGCCGACCCGGCCTCTTCACCTTGTGCCAGGACAACCAGGGGTGTGGCACCCAGCATGAACAGAAGGGCAGTGGAGAAGCGTCTGCGGTGCATGGCAGCTATCCTCATGCGGGTCGGGTGTGGCGGCGCCGGCGCTTACCGGTAGAACACTTCCACCGTGCCCTTGAGCTGGATCAGCAGCGGCTGCCCCCGGCGGTCCACTGTCTTGCCCGAGGGAACCTTCACCCAGCCTTCGCTGATGCAGTATTCGTTCACGTCGAAGCGGTCCTTGCCGTTGAACCGGATGCCGATCTCGTGTTCGAACACGGCCGGAACATGGTGCGGGCTGCGCGGGTCG
>JALORL010000344.1 GCA_025458915.1 Hydrogenophaga sp. | reverse complement strand
GGCGCGCTTGGCCACCTCGGTGGCGTTGGTGCAGATGGTCGCGCCCTGCGCTGCAAACGCTGCAGGGATCCTGCTTCGGCTGCTCACAAACAGCGTGTTCCCTGCCTTGAGGAGGTTCAGTGCCATGGGAGTTCCCATGGTGCCCAGGCCGATGAAGCCGACTCTTTGTCCACTCTTGGTCATGTGTCGTGTCTCATTGCAGGTTTTGTTCAAAGCCGTTGTCCTTGCGCGGCGATCCATGACAGGCCGCGGTCGGTGCCGCCCGGCGTCTCGGCCAGCTGCATGTGGGCGATGCGCGGCAGCAGATCCCGGATGGTGTTGGCCAGCTCGCCTTCCATGCGCTGGGCGTGGTAGATGTCGTACTGCAGGAAGACGTTGTCCGCGCCCACCTCGTCCATCAGCGCGATGGCCTGGCGCGGGCGGTTGACGAAGTACTCCGGCATGTCGAAGCTGTTGATGGGCTCGATCAGCAGCGGCAGGCCCAGCTTCCTCGCCTCGGCTGCAGCATGGCGCACATTACCCACCCAGGTGGCGCGGGCCTGCGCCTCGCTCACGCCCGCCGGCATCAGCCCGGCCATGCAGTGCCAGCGCTGCACGCCGATCACCGGTGCGTATTCGGCAGCCTTCGCCACGCCGGCGCGAAACTCGTCTTCGCGACCGGGGATGCAGGCGATGCCCCGCTCGCCCGCTGCCCAGTCGCCGGGTGGCAGGTTGTGCAGCACCAGCTCCAGCCCGTGCTGCTTCAACAGCCGTGCGATGGTCTCTGCGGGATGGTCGTAGGGGAACAGGAACTCCACCCCCTTGAAACCGGCCTTCGCGGCGGCTTCAAACCGGTCGAGGAACGGCAGTTCGTTCCAGAGCATGGTGAGGTTGGCGGCAAAACGGGGCATGTTGTCGTCTTTCAAAAATCAGTCAAACCGGAGCGAGACCCGCAGCGCATGCAGTGAACCCATCCAGGGGCACCGCCGGGCCGGCCTTGCCGGACGGCCAGTGCCGCCCCCTTGAGGGGGTCGCGCGAAGCGCGGCGGGGGTGTCATTCCAATAGACCGGCTGCGATCAGGCCTTCACGGCCTTCCGGGTGCAGGCATTCGACGTCTTCAAATTCGTTGATGGCGTTGATCTCGGTGCCCATGGCGATGTTGGTCACCTTCTCCAGGATCACCTCCACCACCACCGGCACGCTGTACTGGCGCGCCATCGCCTGCGCCTCGCGCAGAGCGGTCTGAATCTTCGCCGGATCGGTCACGCGCAGCGCCTTGCAACCCAGCCCTTCGACCACGGCCTGGTGGTCCACGCCGTAGCCCTTGAGGGCAGGGTCTTGCACGTTCTGGTTGTCGAAGGCCAGTTGTACGCAGTAGTCCATCTCGAAGCCCCGCTGCGCCTGCCGGATCAGGCCCAGATAGCTGTTGTTCACCAGCACCTGCACATAGGGAATGCGGAACTGCGCGCCCACCGCCAGTTCCTCGACCAGAAACTGGAAGTCGTAGTCACCCGAGAGGCCGACCACGGTTTTCGTGGGGTCGGCGGCGGCCACCCCGAGCGCGGCAGGAATCGTCCAGCCCAGCGGCCCGGCCTGGCCGCAGTTGATCCACTGGCGCGGGCCGTAGACGTGCAGGAACTGCGCGCCGGCGATCTGGGACAGGCCGATGGTGGACACGTACACCGTGTCGCGGCCGAAGGCGGCGTTCATCTCTTCGTACACGCGCTGCGGCTTGATCGGCACGTTGTCGAAGTGCGTCTTGCGCTGCATGAGCTTCTTGCGCTCGGCACAGCGCGCCGCCCAGGTGCTGAAGTCTTTCAAGCGTTTGGCCGCCAGGCGTTCGCGGGCCACCTGCACGAACAGTTCGAGCGCGATCTTGGCGTCCGACACGATGCCGAGGTCGGGGTTGAACACGCGGCCGATCTGCGTAGGCTCGATATCGACGTGCACGAAAGTCCGACCTTTTGTGTAGACCTCGACCGAGCCGGTGTGGCGGTTGGCCCAGCGGTTGCCGATGCCCAGCACGAAGTCGCTCGCGAGCATCGTCGCGTTGCCGTAGCGGTGGCTGGTCTGCAGGCCACACATGCCAGCCATCAGCGGGTGGTCGTCGGGGATCGCGCCCCAGGCCATGAGCGTGGGGATCACCGGCACGCCGGTGAGTTCGGCCAGCTCGACCAGCAGGTCAGACGCGTCGGCGTTGATGATGCCGCCACCGGCCACGATGAGTGGCTTCTCCGCCGCGGCGAGCATGTCCAGCGCGCGCTCGATCTGCTTGCGCGTGGCCGCAGGCTTGTACACCGACAACGGTTCGTAGGGCCATCTGCACGTCAATGGGCAGGTCGATCAGCACCGGGCCCGGGCGCCCTGAGCGCATGAGGTGGAAGGCCTGCTGGAACACGCGGGGCACCAGCGCTGGCTCGCGCACCGTCACGCTCCATTTCGTGACCGGCTTGCTGATGGCCTCGATATCCACCGCCTGGAAGTCTTCTTTGTACAACCGGGCGCGGGGCGCCTGGCCGGTGATGCAGAGGATCGGTATGGAATCGGCGCTGGCCGAATACAGGCCGGTGATCATGTCGGTGCCGGCAGGACCGCTGGTGCCGATGCACACGCCGATGTTGCCGGCCCGCGCCCGGGTGTAGCCCTCGGCCATGTGAGAAGCGCCTTCCACATGCCGCGCCAGCACATGGGCAATCGTCTGGCGCTCGCGCAGTTGGGCGTACAGCGGGTTGATGGCGGCACCCGGCACACCGAAGGCCTGGGTGATGCCTTCCTTTTCCATCACGAGCACCGCCGCCAGCGCGGCTTTCATTTTGGCCATGTCTGTCTCCGGTTGGGTTGATTCACTGGAACCGATGCTAGGGAGCCCAGTCCGTTTTGAGAATGACACCCGGTGTACTTCGATTCGATAC
>JALORL010000092.1 GCA_025458915.1 Hydrogenophaga sp. | reverse complement strand
CGCGGTTTGGGGCAACCACGAAGGCTCCATCCTGCTGTGGTCCATGATCCTGGCCGGCTGGACCTTTGCCGTGGCCCACGCTTCGCGCCAGCTCGATGCCCCCATGCTGGCCCGCGTGCTGGGCGTGATGGGGCTGGTCAGCGTGGGTTTCCTGCTGTTCACGCTGCTCACCTCCAACCCGTTCGAGCGCGGTTTTCCCGCGCCGCTCGACGGGCAGGACCTGAACCCCTTGCTGCAGGACCCGGGCATGGCCATCCACCCACCCATGCTCTACATGGGCTACGTGGGCTTCGTGGTGGCGTTTGCCTTTGCCGTGGCGGCTTTGCTGGCCGGTCGGCTCGATGCGGCCTGGGCGCACTGGTCGCGCCCGTGGACCACGCTGGCCTGGTGCTTCCTCACCGCCGGCATTGCGCTGGGCAGCTTCTGGGCCTACTACGAACTGGGCTGGGGCGGCTGGTGGTTCTGGGACCCGGTGGAAAACGCGTCCTTCATGCCCTGGCTGGTGGGCACGGCACTGATCCATTCGCTCTCCGTCACGGAAAAGCGTGGCGGCTTCAAGCTGTGGACCGCGCTGCTGGCCATCCTGGCGTTTTCGCTCTCGCTGCTGGGCATCTTCATCGTGCGCTCCGGCGTGCTGAGTTCGGTGCACGCGTTTGCCACCGACCCGGCGCGCGGCGTGTTCATCCTCATCTTCTTCGCGATCGTCGTGGGCGGCTCGCTCACGCTGTTCGCCTGGCGCGCACCGCGCCTGGGCAGTGGCGGGCAGTTCGAGCTGCTGTCGCGCGAAAGCCTGCTGCTGGCCAACAACGTGCTGCTGGTGGTGGCGGCCGCCGCCGTGCTGCTGGGCACGCTGTACCCGCTGCTGATCGATGCCCTGGGCATGGGCAAACTCTCGGTCGGGCCACCGTACTTCAACGCGGTGTTCGTTCCTCTGATCGCGCCGGCGCTGTTCCTCATGGGCGTGGGCCCGCTGGCCCGCTGGCGCAAGGCTGGCGCGCTGGATCTGGCGCGCCAGCTGCGCTGGGCGGTGGGTGTGAGCGTGGCCAGCGCGGTGGTGGCACCGCTGGTGCTGCAGGCCTGGACACCGCTGACCGGCCTGGGTCTGCTGCTGGCGGTGTGGGTGGGCGCCACAGCGGTGCTCAATCTGGTGCAGCGCCTGAAAGCGCATCCCGCGGGCTGGTTCAAGGCGCTGCGGGCGCAGCCCGGCAGCTACCTCGGCATGCTGCTGGCCCACTTCGGCGTGGCGGTGTTCATTGCCGGTGTGACCGTGGTCAGCAGCTTCGAAAGCGAAAACGACGTGCGCATGGAAGTGGGGCAGAGCGCCGAGGTGGGTGGCCACAGCTTCCGCCTGGACGACATGGACCTGGTGCAGGGCCCGAACTACACCTCGGCCCGTGCCACCATCAGCGTCACCCGCAACGGCGAAGCCGTGGCCACGCTGCACCCGGAGCGGCGCATCTACACCGTGAGCCGCATGCCCATGACCGAGGTCGCCATCGACCGCGGCGTGACCCGCGACCTGTATGTGGCGCTCGGTGAGCCGGTGAGTGCCATCGCCTGGAGCGTGCGCCTGCACCACAAACCGCTGGTGAACTGGATCTGGGGCGGTTGCCTGTTCATGGCCCTGGGCGGCCTGCTGGCCGTGGCCGACCGCAGGTACCGCGTGCGGCAGACCCGCAAGGCGGTGGCCAACGCCACACCCACGACCACCGACGCCATGCCGCCCCTGGCCACCGCAAAGGCACGACCATGAACCCGTCCGCCACACTGCCTTCCAGACCAGCATCGTCCCGGCGGTACCTGTGGCCGCTGGCGGTGTTTGTGGTCATGCTCGGATTCCTGTTCACCGGCCTGACGCTCAATCCACGCGACGTGCCCTCGCCGTTGGTGAACCAGCCTGTACCGGCGTTCAACCTGCCCACGCTGGCCGCTCCGGAACAACGCCTGTCGCCCGAGCAACTGCGAGGCCAGGTATGGCTGCTCAATGTGTGGGCATCGTGGTGCGTGGCCTGCCAGCTGGAGCATCCGGTGCTGGTGGAGCTGGGCAAGACCCGAAAGGTCACGCTCATCGGCCTGAACTACAAGGACCGGCGCGACCTGGCGCTGGGCTGGCTGGGCAAGCACGGCAACCCCTATCAGGCCACGCTGTCCGACACCGACGGCCGCGTGGGCATGGATTTCGGCGTGTACGGTGTTCCCGAAACCTATGTGATCGACCGCGAGGGCGTGATCCGCCACAAGCACACGGGTCCGGTCACCCCCGAGGTGGTGCGCGACACCTTGCTTCCCCTGATGGGCCGGCTATGAACCGCTTGCACACGCCTTCGCGCTCGCCTGCGTTGTGGGACAGGGCTTGCGTCCGCGTGCAGCAGGCCATGCGCGGGCTGCTGCTGGCCGGGCTGTCCCTGTCGTTCTTTGCCCCTGCGCTGGCCGCCACCAGCGACCGCGCCACCCCCGCCGCTGCCGACCCGGCGCTCGAGGCCCGCGTCATGGCGATCGCTGAAGAGCTGCGTTGCCTGGTGTGCCAGAACGAAACCATTGCCGCCTCCCATGCCGAGCTGGCCATCGACCTGCGCCAGCAGATCCGGGAACAGCTGGGCGAGGGCCGCGACCAGGCCCAGATTCTGGACTTCATGAAGCAGCGCTACGGCGACTTCGTGCTGTATCGCCCACCGCTGCAGGCCAGCACCGCCATGTTGTGGGTGGGTCCGTTCGCGCTGCTGCTGCTGGCCTGTGGCGTGCTGCTGCACCACATCCGCCGGCGCGATCCCCTCGCCGGACCCGCTGCGCTCAGTGCGGCTGAACTGCAACGCGCCCAGCGGCTGCTGGACGAGGCCGGAGGCCAGCCATGACACTTTTCTTTGCAATGGCTTCGGCCTTGATGGCCCTTGCCCTCTGGCCGCTGGTGCGGGCGCTCTGGCGTGAGCCCGAAGCCACCCGGGCACCCCATGGCGCAGGCCATGCGGTCAACCTGGCCCTGCTGCACGCCCAGCGCGCCCAGAGCGACGCCGATCGCAGGACTGGCCGCATCAGCGCCGAGGAGCATGCCCAGGCCCAGGCAGAACTGGCACAGCGCGTTCTGGAAGAAACCGCAGCCATCGAACCTGCGGGGGTGGCCACGCACCGGGTTGCCACCCTGGTCACGCTCCTGCTGATGGTGCCCGCCCTGGGCGTGGGTCTGTATGCCCGGCTGGGCGAACCCGGCGCCATCGGCTTCGAATTGCAGGCCCGTCAGGCCAACGCCGCCTCGGCCACCCTGGCCGACGTGGATGCGATGGTGCGCCAGATGGCCGAGCAGCTGGAGGCCCGCCCCGCCGACAACCCGGCCGATGCCACCGCCTGGGAAATGCTGGCCCGCTCACAGGCGGGGCTGCAGCGGTATGCCGACGCCGACCGTTCCTACCAGCGCGCCCTGGCCCTGGCACCCAACAACCCCCAGTTGCTGGCCGATCGCGCCGACCTGCTCATCCTGCTGCAAAGCGGCGACGCGCAGGGCGCGCCCATGCGCCTGATTGCCCGCGCCCTGGCCATAGATCCCCAACATCCCAAGGCGCTGGCCCTGGCCGGCAGCGCGGCCTACGACCGCCAGGACTTCGGCGCTGCACTGGGCTATTGGCAGCGTGCGCGCGAACAGGCCGCTGCGGGCAGTGCCTTCGCCGATGGGCTGGAGCGCAGCATGGAGGCGGCCCGCACCGGGCTGGAAACCGTGCCTGTTGCCGTGACCGCTCCCGCAGTGCCGGCGGCATCGGTCATGTCCGCCAATGGCAACGCCGGCATCAGTGGCCGGGTGGAAGTGGCGCCCGCCCTTCGCGCGCAATTGCGCGAAGGCGACACCCTGTTCGTGGTGGCGCGCGCGCTGCAGGGCCCGCGCCTTCCGCTGGCGGTGTTGCGCCTGAACGCCAGCGCCGCAGGCAGCGACTTCCGCCTCAGCGACGAACAGGCCATGGCTGCCGATCATCGCCTTTCCGGCCACGCCCAGGTGGTGCTGGAAGCCCGCATCAGCCGCAGCGGCAACGCCACGCCCCAGACCGGCGACCTGGTGGGCCGCAGTGCGCCGCTGGCCCACACCGCGCAGGGCATCACACTGCAGATCGACACCGTGGTGCAGTGAGCCGCAGGCGCCATCGGGCGCTGGCGGGAGGGAATCTTCGGGCCTAAACTGGATGGCTGCCGATCGATCCCCTCCAGAAGGACCTTGCCCATGCAGGACGACATCCCCACGCTGCGCCGCATCCTGGCGCAGCACCGCACCATTGCCGTGGTGGGCCTCTCGGCCGAATGGCACCGGCCCAGCTACTTCGCGGCCAAGTACATGCAGGAACATGGCTATCGCGTGGTGCCGGTGAACCCGAAGTACCCCGAAATCCTTGGCGAAAAGAGCTACGCCCGGCTGGAAGACATTCCGTTCCCGGTCGACATGGTCGATGTGTTCCGCAAGGAGGCCGACATTCCTCCCATTGCCCGGAGCGCGGTGGCCATCGGTGCAAAAAGTCTGTGGCAGCAGCTCGGGCTGCGAAGCGAGGAAGCCGACCGCATTGCCACCGAAGCCGGTCTGGACAGCGTGTGGGACCGCTGCGTGAAGATCGAACACGCGCGCTTGTTCGGTGGCCTGAACTGGGCCGGAGTCAACACCAGGGTCATCTCGGCCAAACGCCCCATCTTCTGAACAATCCCCTCTCGGACTGAGCAAACACCCTTCAGACTGAACAAACAACCGTTCGGGCTGAGCTTGTCGAAGCCCTCACCCAACCCGCTGCCTTCCACCGACCCTGCGACAAGCTCAGGGTGAACGGAACCCGAACCCTCATGGCCGACCGAAACTTCCACCCCGAAACCCTGGCCATCCACGCCGGCCAGATTCCTGATGCCGCCACCGGCGCCCGTGCGCTGCCCATCTACCAGACCACCAGCTTCGTGTTCGACAGCGCCGACCACGCAGCCAGCCTGTTCAACCTGCAGACCTTCGGCAACGTCTATTCGCGCCTGTCCAACCCCACGGTGGCGGCGCTGGAGGAACGTGTGGCCGCCCTGGAGGGCGCGCGCGCGGCCGTGGCCTGCGCCAGCGGCATGGCTGCGGAAACCCTGGCCCTGACCACGCTGCTGCAGGCCGGCGACCATGTGGTGGCCGCCGGTGCGCTGTACGGCGGCAGCGTCACCATGCTCGCGGTGAACCTGCGCAAGTTCGGCATTGAGACCACCTTCGTGGAAGCCACCAGCGCGGAGGCCTTTGCCGCCGCCATGCGCCCCAACACCCGTGCCGTGTACGCCGAAACCCTGGGCAACCCCAGCATGGTGGTGCTGGACATTGGGGCAATAGCCGAGGTGGCCCACGCGCACGGCGTTCCGCTCATCGTGGACAACACCGTGCCCAGCCCCTTCCTGTGCAACCCGGTGGCGTTCGGCGCCGACATCGTCATCCACAGCGCCACCAAGTACCTGGCGGGCCACGGCACCACCCTGGGTGGTGTGGTGGTAGAAGCCGGCAGCTTTCCGTGGGACAACGGCAAGTTCCCGGGCATGACCGAACCGAGCCCCGGCTACCACGGCGTGAAGTTTTTCGAGACCTTCGGCAACTTCGGCTTCACCATGCGCTGCCGCATGGAAGGCCTGCGCGTGTTCGGCGCATCGCTCGCGCCCACCAGCGCCTGGCAGATCCTGCAGGGCGTGGAAACGCTACCCCTGCGCATGGAGCGCCACTGCAGCAACGCGCTGGCGTTGGCGAAGTTCCTGCAAGACGACCCGCGCGTGGGCTGGGTGAACTACCCCGGCCTGACGGATCATCCGCAGCACGCGCTCGTGCAGCGGCAGATGCGCGGCGCTTCCGGCCTGCTGGCGTTTGGCGTGAAGGGCGGGCTTGAGCAGGGCGTGAAGTTCATCGAAAGCGCCCAGTTCATGAGCCACCTGGTCAACATCGGCGACACCCGCACCCTCATCAGTCACCCCGCCAGCACCACGCACCGGCAACTGGACGCAGCCCAGCAACGCGCCGCGGGCGTGCTGCCCGACATGATCCGCATCTCGGTGGGGCTGGAACACATCGACGATATCCTCTGGGATGTGGATCAGGCGCTGGACAGGGCCGTGGGCGGCACCTCGCCGTAGGTCTTCAGGCCAGCCGTGACCAGCAGCCCTCCGCCCAGTCCGATCCCATTGCCGCAACCGACCATGTCCCGTCTGCTGTCCGAACTCCTTCGTCTGTACGGGGTGGAGCCCGGTGGCGCCACCCCAGGCGCCACGCGCTGTGTGGTGGTGCGCTGCGCACGCCCTGGCGCCTGGTCCGTGCTGCGGCCTTTGTGGCAGGGGGTGCAGGCCGAACTGGACTGGCCGGCGCCCGCCATCGTGGTGGACGGGGTGGATGCCATCGAGCTGTGGTTTTCCCTCCCGCAGCCATGGGTTGAAGACCAGGCCCGCATGCTCGGACAGACGCTGTGCACACGCTTCCTGGCCGAAGGCACTGCGCAGCGTTGGCAGGTGCGCTTGCAGTCCGTCACGGCGGAAGCCAGCGGCATGCCGCCGCAGGAGCGGCTTGCGGGCCAGTGGTCGGCCTTTGTGGCCCCCGATCTGGCCGCTGTGTTTGCCGACGATCCATGGCTCGACATGCCGCCCGGCGATGACGCCCAGGCCGAGCTGGTGTCGCGCTTGCGCCCTGTCACGATCGAGGCCCTCGCCGCTGTGCTGCGAAGCGGCCCGGGCGATCCACCCGCATCGGCTGGCCGTTCCCTGGTGGCCGGCAACCCATCGCGCGAACTGGTCACCAGTCCGGCCCATCCTTTGTCCTCGCCTGCCGGCGGATTCACCTGGCCCAGCCCCGGCCCACAAAGTGCCCGTGCGTTCCTGCAGCAGGTGATGAACGACGCCTCGGTGCCGCTGCAATGGCGGCTCGACGCTGCCAGGGCCTTGCTGCCGCACGAAGAGGTCGGGCGGGATGGTGGTTCACCGGCGCCCTGAAACCAGGGTCGGCCAGGTCTGTTCGGCCGTCGGCGCTGCCGAGCCGCGCTGTCAGCGATCGAGGGCGAGCAGCGCCGCGACTTCCGCAGGGGCCTCTTCGTGCGCCAGGTGGCCCAGACCGGGCAGGGCATGCAAGGCACCATGCGCGGTATGGCCCAGCATGTCCAGCGCGCGGCGCGCATCGTCGGGTGGAACGGTCTGGTCGCGTGCCCCCACGATCAGATCCAGGCGGGTGGTCAACCGTGGCAGGTCCCGCGCCAGTTGGGGAAGATCCCAGTTCGCCATCATGGCGAGGGCCCCGGCCACGTGGTCGGGGTCGCTGACCAGCTGGTGGTACAGCGCCCGCCCCGCAGCGTCCAGCCGGGAGCCGGTGCTGCCGAGCAGGCGGTCCAGCACGGCGGGGCTCCGGGCACGCCAGGCAAACAGACGCGGGACCAGCGGCAGGGCGGCCATCACCTTGGCGGCCGGGGAAAACCATTGCCCGGCCAGCCCACCCAACGGCAGCAGCGCGGCGTTGATGCCCACGATGCGCTGCGGCGTGGCCAGGCCATCCAGGGCCATGCGGATCGCCACCGCCGCGCCGGCACTGTGGCCGACCAGCAGGACAGGGGCCAGCTGAAGGCTGGTCAGCAAGGCCGCCACGGCCCGCGCCATGCCGGGCAGGCTCAGCTGGGCCGAACCGGCCCCCTGGGCGGGCATGCCGGTGAAGGCATGGCCCGGCAGGTCCGGGACCACCACCGTGCAGTGCCTGGCCAGCAGGGGGGCGAGGTCGCGCCAGCTGTGGGTGGAGGCCCCGGTGCCGTGCAGCAAAACCGCCACCGGGGCGTCATTCGCCGGGCCGGGAAACACCTGCACATGAAAGCGCAGGCCGGCAGCCTGCACGAAGCGGCTGCGGTCGCGGTGCGGCCAGTGGGAGCCGTCGCGGGTCCATTCCATGCCGCGGGCCTTCAGCCTCTGGGTTGCGCGAGCAACACCGCTTGCGACAGGCCGGCCGCGCCCGCGTGCGGCAGCGGCACGTAGGTGGCGCCCAGCGCAGCGGCGAGTTCACGGGCGGTGTCGGTGGGCTGGGGCGAGGTGTCGATGAGCAGGGTGTCCAGCCCGGTCTGGGCGAAGGCCTGGCCGGCCAGCACCGCGTCCTGCATGGCCTGCGCGCGGCCCTGCGCACCGTTGCGCCCGATGTTGGCGCGGCCGTCGGTGAGGAACACGGTCACGGCGGTGTCGCCGCTGCGTGCCACCTGCTGCGCCAGCTCGCGCGCCGCGTCGATGCCGGCGGCCAGCGGCGTGCCACCGCCTCCGGGCAGCGCGGCCAGGGCGCGCTTGGCGCGGGCCAGCGAGCGTGTGGGCGGCAGCAGCAGCTCAGCGCCGGTTCCGCGAAACGCCAGCACGGCCACCTTGTCGCGCCGCACATAACACTCGGCCAGCAGCAGCTCCAC
>JALORL010000091.1 GCA_025458915.1 Hydrogenophaga sp. | reverse complement strand
TGCTCAGACTTTCACGACTCATCGACGCGTTCAGCGACCTGATAGGCAAGTTGGCCATGTGGCTCATCTTGGCCGCCACCCTGATCAGCGCTGGCAACGCCATCATCCGCAAGACGTTGGGCACCAGCTCCAACGCCTGGCTCGAAATCCAGTGGTACCTGTTCGCTGCGGTGTTCATGCTGGGCGGTGGCTATGCCTTCCTGCGCAACGCGCATGTGCGCATCGACTTCATTTCCGGCAAGTTCAGCGCGCGCACCCGCAACTGGATCGACGTGGGCGGCATCGTCATCTTCCTGTTCCCGTTGTGCTACATGATGGCCACGCTGGGATGGCCGGTGTTCTACAACGCCTGGGTGTCGGGCGAAATGTCCTCCAACTCCGGTGGTCTCATCCGCTGGCCGGTGTACTTCCTGATTCCGCTGGGGTTTGCTTTCCTCGCCCTGCAAGGCGCATCCGAACTCATCAAGCGCATCGCGTTCCTCACTGGCCATGGACCTGACATCCTGAGCCACACCGGCCCCAGCGAAGCTGAGCTGCTGGCCGCCGAGATCGCCGCCCAGGAACAGGCCCGCGTGGCGGGAGCCAAGCCATGATCGAATTCCTCACCCAGAACTTTGTCCCGGTCATGTTTGCCGGGCTGCTGGTTTTCCTGCTGGCCGGATTTCCGGTGGCCTTCTCGCTGTCCGCCACAGGCCTGTTCTTCGGCTTCATCGGCATGGAGCTCGGGCTGTTTCCGTCCAACCTGTTCCAGGCGCTGCCGTTGCGGGTCATTGGCATCATGCAGAACGATACGCTGCTGGCCATTCCGTTTTTCACCCTGATGGGCATCATTCTGGAACGCAGCCGCATGGCCGAGGACCTGCTGTCCACCATTGCGCAGGTGTTCGGTCCGGTGCGGGGCGGTCTGGCCGTGGCCGTGGTGCTGGTGGGTGCGTTGCTGGCAGCCACCACCGGCGTGGTGGCCGCGGCAGTGATCTCCATGGGCCTGATCTCGCTGCCCATCATGCTGCGCTACGGCTACAACCGAACCATCGCCATGGGCACCATCACGGCGTCCGGCACACTGGCGCAGGCACTGCCGCCCTCGCTGGTGTTGATTGTGCTGGCCGACCAGCTTGGCCGTTCGGTGGGCGACATGTACGCCGGCGCCCTGATCCCGGGCCTGATGCTCGTGGGCCTGTACCTGCTGTTCATTGCGGCGGTGGCCATCTTCCTGCCCAAGTGGGTTCCGGCGTTGCCCAAGGAAGCGCGCATCTACACCGAGCCTTCCGGGGCGTCGGGCCACAAGTCTCTGCTGGCCTTGCTTGCTGTCTGCGGCGGCGTCAGCTGGCTCTGGGGCATGAACCACGAGGCGATCATGAACCCCTTGATCGGGCGTGAAAATCCGCCCGGCCGCGACGAAGTGCTGATCATGTCTTCCTGGCCCTGGCCCTGGCCCTGATCAACCGGCTGTTCAAGCTGGGTCTGCTGTCCCGGCTGGCCGAACAGGTCACGTTCGTGCTGATCCCGCCGCTGGTGCTGATCTTCCTGGTGCTGGGTACCATCTTCCTGGGCATTGCCACACCCACCGAAGGCGGTGCCATGGGTGCGCTGGGTGCCCTGATCATGGCGGGTTCGCGCCGCACGCTGAGCTTCAAGCTGCTCAAGGAAGCGCTGGAGAACACGACCAAGCTGGCCATCTTCGTGCTGTTCATCCTGATCGGCTCGACCGTGTTCAGCTTCACCTTCAACGCGGCCGATGGTCATATCTGGGTCGAACACCTGTTCGACAAGCTGCCGGGCGGCCAGCTGGGTTTCCTGCTGTTCGTCAACGCGCTGGTGTTTGTCCTCGGCATGTTCATCGATTTCTTTGAAATCGCGTTCATCGTGGTGCCGCTGCTGGCGCCCGTGGCCGAAAAGCTGGACATCAACCTGATCTGGTTCGGCATCATCCTGGCCATGAACCTGCAGACATCGTTCCTCACGCCACCCTTCGGTTTCGCTCTGTTCTATCTGCGCAGCGTGGCCGCAAGGGCCGACTACGACGACGTGATCACTGGCAAGCGCATCAAGGCCGTGACCACGGCGCAGATCTACAAAGGCTCGATCGCGTTCATCGTCCTGCAGCTCATCATGGTGGCAACGATCATCCTGAATCCGGGCCTGGTTACCGGCAACCTCGACAAACCGGTGGTGGTGGACGAAGCTGCCGTGGAGAATCTGCTGAACTACATGCCGAGCGTGGACTTTGGTGCACCGCCAGCCCCCGACTTCGGCATTCCGGCGCCGGATGCAGGTGGAGCGGCGGAAGAGGACCCTGCCAAGGCGCTGGAAGAGGCCATCAAGCAGTAACCGGTTGCCATGCAGATCGACGTCCAGATCCTCGACCAGCGCCTGCGCGACCAGATGCCGGCGTATGCCACACCGGGAAGCGCCGGGCTTGATCTGCGGGCCTGCCTGGATGCGCCGCTCACCCTGGCTGCCAATGCGTGGCAGCTGGTGCCCACGGGTCTGGCCATCCACCTGGCGGACCCGGGCTACGCGGCACTCATCCTGCCGCGCTCGGGTTTGGGTCACAAGCACGGCATCGTGCTGGGCAATCTGGTGGGCCTGATCGACAGCGACTACCAGGGGCAGCTCATGGTGAGCGCCTGGAACCGCAGCGACCTGGCCTTCACCATCGAACCCATGGAGCGCATCGCCCAGTTGGTGATCGTACCGGTCAAGCAGGCCAGCTTCAGGGTGGTGGATGCGTTCGCTCAAGCCAGCGCCCGCGGGGCTGGGGGCTACGGCTCGACCGGTCGCAGCTGAGAGCGCCGTCTGGCAGACCGGGGTCTCCGCCGGTCAGTGGTGCTCAGTGCAGGGTGGGCGGCGCCGACGGGCCGCAGTCTTCGTCTGCTCCCGGTTGCACCTGCATGCTGAAGAAGCCGGTGCCCAGCGTGCCACGCCCCACCTCGCTGATGGTGGCCTCTCGCACCGCGTGGACCTTCAGGCGGATGCGCAGCGCCATGCCGGCCAGCGGATGGTTGCCATCCAGCACCACATGGTCGGGGTAGATGTCGCTGACAAAGTACAGACGGTCCTTGGGGGCGTCCGGGTTGCAACCGGGTGGCAGACCTTCAAACCCCATGCCTTCTTCAATCTGCTCCGGCAGCAGATGGCGGGGCTCCAGGAACAGCAGGCTGTCGTCGTAGTCCCCAAAGGCGTTCTGGGGCTCAAGGTGCAGTTCCACCGAGTCGCCTGCAACATGTCCTTGCAGCGCTTCCTCGATTTTTTCGAGCAGGTCGGAGCCCCCCACCAGGAATTCCACCGGATCGTCCAGCGTATCCAGTTCTTCACCCAGGGTGTCCTTCAGCGTCCAGGTCAGCGAGACCACGCATTGTTCAGAGATTTTCATCCGACAATTCTCCCATGACACCTCCGCGCAGCGCCAACCGCCCAACTCCGCCTTGTGACCACCCCACGCCATTGCTCGGCGGACTTTCCCCGGCCCGGTTCATGCGGCGCCACTGGCAGCGCAAGCCCCTGGTCATCCGCAACGCCATGGCCTTGGGCGCACCCTGGTGGAGCCGCCAGACCCTGTTTGCCCTGGCCGCCCAGGAGGCAGTCGAGTCGCGTCTGATCGAGCAGCGCTCCGCTGGCTGGTCCCTGCGGCACGGCCCGATTGCGCGCGGGGGATTGCCCCCACTCAAGCGGCCTGGCTGGACGCTCCTGGTGCAAGGTGTTGACACCCACCTGGACGCTGCACACGAACTGATGCAGCACTTCCGTTTCGTTCCCGACGCCCGGCTGGATGACCTGATGGTGTCCTGGGCCAGCGATGGCGGCGGCGTGGGGCCGCATTACGACAGCTACGACGTGTTTCTCCTGCAGCTTTCCGGCCAGCGGCGCTGGCGCATCGGCCGCCAGGCAGATCTCAGTCTGCAACCGGACGTGCCGCTCAAGATTCTTAGCCACTTCGAGCCGGAGGAGGAGCATCTGCTGGGCCCGGGTGACATGCTCTATCTGCCGCCGCGCTGGGCCCACGATGGGGTGGCGGTCGGGGCAGACTGCATCACCTGCTCCATCGGTTTCCGGGCCCCCCAGCGCGGCGGACTGGCTGGAGAGCTTCTGCAGCGCATGGCGGAGGAGCATGAGGATGAAACGCTGTACCGCGACCCGGGGCAGAGTGCCACCGACCACCCGGCTGCCATGCCTGCCGGTCTCCAGACATTCGCTACCGATGCCCTCAAGCGCCTTATCGCAGAGCCGCACCTCATGGCGTGCTCGCTGGGGGAGGTCATGACCGAGCCCAAACCCCGGGTGTGGTTCGATGAACCGTCAGACCCGTGGCGTCTGGCCCCGTTGCGCCTGGACCGTCGAACCCGCATGATGTATGACAGTCGTCACGTCTTCATCAATGGAGAAAGCTTCCTGGCTGCGGGTACGGATGCCCGCCTGATGCGCATGCTGGCAGACCGGCGATCCCTCGGAACGGACCAGCTGAAGAAGGCCAGCCCGGACGCGATCGCACTGCTCCAAGACTGGTATGAAGCAGGCTGGGTGCGGCTGGATGCCGACCTTCGGGCCTGAATTTTTTTCGCGAGGCGCCCCATGACCGACCCGCTCCCACCCGCGTCCGAGCCTGTTCAAGCCCCGCTGCCGGAGGGGCGCATCGAGGGCCGCAAGGCGTTTGTGGACCTGATCCGCACGGTCCTGGGTGCGGCAGCCCAGGGAGGCTGGACACGCATGGTGTGGAGCGACCCCGACTTTCTCGATTGGCCGCTGGGAGAGCGTGCCACCGTGGAGGCCCTGCATGAATGGTCGGCCCAGGGCCGAAGTCTGCACCTGATCGCCACGGATTTTTCAGACCTGCGGCTGGCCCATCCCCGGTTCGTCCAGTGGCGCATGACGTGGTCGCACATCGTGGAGGCCCGTGCAACCGGGCGCGCCGCGGGCGGTGACCTCCCGAGCGCCCTCTGGACACCGAACTGGACGATGGAACGGCTGGACACCACCCGCAGCACCGTGGTGGCCACCGCCGACCCATCCAGACGGGTGTTGCTGGGTGAACGGCTGGACAACTGGTGGCAGAAATCCAGCCCATCGTTCCCGGCCAGCGTGCTGGGGCTCTGAGCCCAGGACCCCACCAGCCAGCCGGCTGCGCTCCCTTGCCGACGCTGACCAGTGCTCGCGTATCATGCAGCCGCTTCGCGCACCTGCAGTTGCGTGCGCGGCAAGTCTGTCCAGGGAGTCCAACACATGAAATCATCCAAACATCTTTTGCCATTGCTGGCGTCGGCGCTGCTGATTGCCTGCAGCCGCTCCGAGACCGTCGAGGTCACTGTGCCAGCAGGAACAACCGAATCTGTGCGCCAGGCGATGGATGCCGCAACCAACGAAGCGCGGCGAGGTGCTGCGGTGGCTGTGGATGCTGCAGAACAGGCGTCAAGGGTAGGCGCTGAGGCTGCCCGCGCCACGGTGGAGGCGGCCCAGCAGATGACGGGGGTTGCGGCCGGTGCGGCGGCCGACGCTGCTGCCGCTTCGGCCGAGGCGGCGACGCAAGCCAGTGCTGCAGCCGCTGAGGCCATGCGCGAAGCCTCCGAACGGGCACAGGACGCAGCAAAAGCGGCGGCGCAGGCCGCGCAACGGTGATTGGCACGCCCGTGCAATGAACAACGCCGCCCATGGGGCGGCGTTGTTTCTCTGTTACGCCACCGGGCCGGTGGGGTGTGGAATCACTTCAGGTCCTCGGCCAGGAGCCGCAGGATGCGCTGTGCGGCTTCCGACGACTCCGGCTGACCCTGGGCGTTCAGAACCGATACCGATGTGGTGTTGTTGGTGCTGACCACCGAAACCCGGTAGCGCACTGGGGTGGCCTCGGGACGGGATCCGCCGAACAGTCGGCTGAGCATCCCGGGTTGCTCGCGGTTCAACTGGGGCTCGACGTAGCGAACGAAGTAGACGCCATCGTTCCGGTTGCGGTCTTCCACCGTGAAGCCGGTGCGGTCGAGCGACAGACCCACCCGGCGCCAGGCCCGGTCGAATCCGTCTTCAAACTGCAGCACGGGCTGGTTGTTCACGGTGGTGACCCGCGCTGCCGTCACCGACGGTGCCGACGCCGTGATGGCTTGCGCCTGGGCTTCACTCACACCCAGCCGCACCATGAGCCGGCGCAGGAACTCTGTCTCGAGCTCCACGTCGGGTGGCCGCGGCTGCCAGCGGGTCTCTTCCTTCTGGGTGCTGGTATACACCTCGATCATGCCGCGGTGGCTGATATAGATCTCGGTGCTGCCGTTGGCATTTCGCTCCAGGCGCGTGCGGAAGCGGTCGCGTTCCGCCGTGGAATAGAAGGAATCGAGTACCCGGCCGAGGGTGCGGCGAATGAAATCCTGCGGCAGCTTCGCGCGGTTTTCGGCCCAGTCGGTTTCCATGATGCCCAGGGCCTCCTGGTCGAGTTCGAGCACGAAACCGTTCTGCTGCCAGAAGTCGCGCACTGGCTCCCACAAGGCTTCCGGCGGACGATCCACCACCAGCCAGCGCTGGCTGCCGGCCCGCTCGATGCGTACGTCGCCCACGGTGCTGGCCGCAGTGGTTGCGCCCGGCTGGGCAGGCTGCTCCGCCTGGAAGCCGCTGGCCGTAACAGTGGCGCCGGGCACGGTGAAACGGTTGTCCCGGTTGAGCTGAGTGAGGTCGGGAGGCACCTCCAGCGTGGGGCCGCGCTGGGCGCTTTTGTAGTCGATCCTGTCTTCCTGCAGCACGGTGCAGCCCGCCAGAAACAGACCGGTGCTCAGAACCAGCAGAGACGAGCGAAACGCCTGGGACCGTTCCCTCTGAGGCAGACGGGTGGTGGGCTCGGATGCGTTGGATGCAGGCATGTGTGGACTCGGTTGTGCGGAAGGGAGTGGCAGGTGTGACCCGTGAGGCCCGGGGAGGTTCAGGCAATCAGGCCGCTGTCCTGCAATGCGGCTTCCACCACCGCCTCACAGCTGGCCGCCATGGGGGTGAGTGGCAGCCGCAGGGTGGGGCCGCAAAGCCCCATGCGGGCCATGGCCCACTTGAGAGGAATGGGGTTGGACTCCACAAACAGGTGCTTGTGCACGGGCATGAGCCGGAACTGGATGTCCATGGCGCGCCGGGCGTCACCCGCCAGCGCGGCGGTGCACAGTTCGTGCATGAGCCGCGGAGCAATGTTGGCCGTGACGCTGACATTGCCTTGACCGCCGCACAGCATCAGGGCCACAGCGGTAGGGTCGTCGCCCGAGTACACAGCGAATCCTTCGGGTGCTTCGCGGATCAGCCACTGCCCGCGTTCGACGTTGCCGGAGGCGTCCTTGATGCCCACGATGCCGTCCACCTGCGCGAGACGCAGAGTGGTGTCGACGGACATGTCTGCCACGGTGCGACCCGGAACGTTGTACAGCACGATGGGCAAGTCGCCGGTGGCCTCCGCAATCGCCTTGAAGTGCTGGTACTGGCCTTCCTGGGTGGGCTTGTTGTAGTAGGGCACGACCTGCAACTGGCAGTCGGCCCCCACGCCGCGCGCAAACTTCGCCAGCTCGATGGCTTCGGCGGTGGAGTTGGCGCCACAACCGGCCATGATGGGAACACGCCGTTGGGTGTGCTTGCGCGCCTGCTCCACCGACACCCGGATGATCTCGCAGTGCTCCTCCACCGTCACGGAGGGAGACTCGCCGGTGGTGCCGACAACGCCGATGCAGTCCGTGCCCTCGGCGATGTGCCAGTCGATGAGTTCGCGCAGGGTGGGGTAGTCAACGCTGCCGTCTTCCAGCATCGGGGTGACGAGGGCCACGATGCTGCCGGTGATGGTATTCATAGACCTGTTGCTCTCGAAAGGTTTGCCCGGGGTCGGGCCGGTTGGCTGGGGCGCCCGGGCAAGCGAAACCTGAACATTCTACCCAGTGACCACAAGCGGAAATCGGGTGGGAGACCCGGGGGGCGTCGGAGGTTTTCGGACAGCGGCGATGCGCTGAACGAACCGCTCGGGGCGGTCCAGGAAGCCGTCTTCGAAGGCGATCACCCGCATCTCCCCGCACACCTGCAGCAGTTCCCCGGGCCGCAGCAGGAAATCCGGGCGCGAAGGCTTGCCGACCGTGCCATTGCCCTCGGCAAAGGTTTCGTAAATCAGAACGCCGCCTGGGGCCACGCTGGCGAGCAGCGCGTCCATGAGGGGGCGCCACAAATAGTTGGTGACCACCACGGCGTCAAACCGTTCGCCCCGGAATGGCCAGGGGCCGTTTTCAATATCGGCCTGCACCGCCCGGCCCAGACCGGCCACTGCTGCCACGGCTTCTGGCGAACGGTCCACGCCCGTGACCGGGTGCCCTGCCTCGGCGAACCAGCGCATGTGGCGTCCGTGGCCACAGGCCACATCCAGCACGCTGCCCCCGGCAGGGACCAGATGGGCCCAGCGCCGGACCCAGCTGGAAGGCGATTCCGTGCCATGCATGTCAGACTCCTCGCGCGATGGCAGGCATCAGAAACAGCTCCACAGCTGCTCTGCCAGGTTCACCATGAACCCAGGCTGCTGGTACAGCATGAGCGTGCCCAGCAGCGCGATTGCCGCAGCGGTCCAGACAGCAACGCGTGCAGCGGTCATGCCGGTGCCCCCATGCGGGAGGGTGAGCGTGCAATCGGTGTTTCGCGAACCGGCAGGTTGATCAGCGCCGCGAACACGCCCAGTGCAATGGCGATGTACCAGACGACGTCGTAGCTGCCGGTCCGGTCGTACAGCACACCACCCAGCCACACACCCAGAAAACTCCCGATCTGGTGGCTGAAGAACACGAAGCCGCCCAGCATGGACAGGTGTGCCACGCCGAAGATCTGGGCCACCACCGCGTTGGTGGGCGGAATGGTGGACAGCCAGAGCAGTCCCATGACGCTGGCAAACACATACACGCTGGCCGGAGACAGCGGAACGATCAGGAAGATGGCGATGACCACCGCGCGGGCAAGGTAAATGAAGGCCAGGATGTGCCGCTTGGCCATGCGCTGGCCCAGGGCGCCGGCGGCGTAGGTGCCGACCACATTGAACAGGCCGATCAGGGCCAGTGCGTAACTGGCCACCTGCGGCGACAGGCCGTTGTCCTTGAGGTAGCTGGGCATGTGCACGCCAATGAACACCACCTGGAAGCCGCAGACGAAGTACCCCGCCATGAGCAACTGGAAGCTACGGTAGCGCAAGGCCTCGCGCAGCGCGTGCATCACGCTCTGCTCGCGCACCGGCGCAGCACCGCCAGCGAAACCGGGCTCGCGCAGGCCCAGGGCCAGTGGCAGGACGAGCAGCACCGCAGCGCCCAGGATCAGCAGTGCCTCCTGCCAGCCGAAGCTGCTGATCAGCCAGCCTTCCACCGGCACCATCAGAAACTGGCCGAACGATCCGGCAGCCGCCGCAACGCCCATGGCCCAGGAGCGCTTTTCTGCCGGAATCTGCCGGCCAATCACCCCGTAAATCACCGCGTAGGTGGTTCCGGCCTGCGCCGCGCCGATGAGTACGCCGGTGGTCAGGGCAAAGGCCAGCGACGAGGTGGACAGCGCCATTCCCACCAACCCGAAGGCATACAGCACCGCCCCCACCACAAGCACCCTGAAGGCACCAAAGCGGTCAGCCGCCATGCCGGCAAAGATGCCGAACAGGCCCCATGAGAGGTTCTGCACCGCCAGCGCGAATGAAAAGGTCTCGCGCGACCACCCCTGCGCGGCGGTGATGGGTTGCAGCCACAGGCCGAAGCCGTGCCGGATGCCCATGGACAAGGTGACGACGGCAGCGCCGCACAGAAGTACCTGCCACAGGCTGAGGCGGGCGGGGGGAGGCGCAGGCGCGCGGGAGGCTACGGAAGTCATCCGGGAAATGTAGCGAATCGCACGTGTTTCCGCTTGCCACCCATGCGGCA
>JALORL010000090.1 GCA_025458915.1 Hydrogenophaga sp. | reverse complement strand
TCACTCCAAAGCCGCGACCTCCAGGCGGCGCGACTCGTCCCATGCGAAAACTCCTTGATGCGCTCTACCTTGGCTCAGCCTGGCTGGCTGCGCTGTTCATGATCGGTGTACTGGTCATGGTGCTGCTGTCCATCCTGGGCCGCCTGCTGCAGTTTTATGTGCCAGGTACCGATGCCTACGCCGGCTATGCCATGGCGGGCGCAGGCTTCCTGGCGCTGGCGCACACCCTCAAGAGCGGCGAGCACATCCGGGTCACGCTGATCATCGGCAAGCTCACAGGGTCGGCGCGGCGCGGCCTGGAGTTGTGGTCGCTGTCGGCTGCGGTGCTTTTGTCGGGCCTGCTGGCGGTGTACGCCTGGCGGCTGGCGTGGCAGTCGCACCTGTACCACGACGTTTCCACCTCGGCCGACGCCACGCCGCTGTGGATACCGCAGATCTGCATGGGCATCGGGACCACGGTGCTGCTGATCGCCTTCATCGACGAATGGGTGCTGGAATTGCTCGGTCGGCGCGCCCGGCCCGCCGCAGGAGCCGGTCATGAGTGAGGCGCTGATCACCTTCCTGCTCATCGTTTCGCTGTTTGCACTGCTGGGCAGCGGCGTCTGGATCGGCCTCACGCTCGCCGGCGTGGCCTGGATCGGCATGGAGCTGTTCTCGCCGCGGCCGGCGGGCGACGCCATGGCACTCACCATCTGGGGCACTGCCAGCAGCTGGACCCTCACGGCCCTGCCGCTGTTCGTGTGGATGGGCGAGATCCTGTTCCGCACGAAGCTGTCGGAAAGCATGTTCAGGGGGCTGGCGCCCTGGGTGAATGCCCTGCCCGGCCGCCTGCTGCACACCAACATCCTGGGCAGCACCATCTTTGCAGCGGTGTCGGGTTCGTCCGCCGCCACCTGCGCCACCATCGGCAAGATGAGCATTCCCGAACTCACGCAGCGCGGCTACCCGGCCGACAAGATCGTGGGTTCGCTGGGCGGCGCCAGCACGCTGGGCCTGCTCATCCCACCCTCCATCATCATGATCGTCTACGGCGTGGCGGCCGAAGTGTCGATTGCCAAGCTGTTCATGGCCGGCGTGCTGCCTGGGCTCATGCTGGGCACGCTGTTCAGCGGCTACCTCATGGTCTGGGCCCTGTTGAACCCCACCCAGGTGCCGCGTGCCGACGCAACCACCACCTTCATCGAAAAGCTGCGCGAATCGCGCCACCTCATTCCGGTGATCCTGCTGATCGGCGGCGTGATCGGCACCATCTACACCGGCATTGCCACCGCCACCGAAGCGGCTGCGGTGGGGGTGGTGGGTGCCCTGGTGCTGTCGGCTGCACAGGGTTCGCTGAACTGGCGCACTTTCCGCGATTCGCTGCTCGGCGCCACGCGCCTGTACTGCATGATCGCGCTCATCCTGGCCGGGGCTGCGTTCCTCACCCTCGCCATGGGCTACATCGGGCTGCCGCGCCACCTTGCCGAATACGTGACGGGCCTGGACCTGTCGCCGGTGGTGCTGATCGTTGCGCTGGCGCTGTTCTACATGCTGCTGGGCTGCTTCCTGGACGGCATTTCCATGATCGTGCTCACCATGGGCGTGATCCTGCCCACCGTCACCGCGGCCGGTATCGACCTGATCTGGTTCGGCGTGTTCGTGGTGATCGTGGTGGAGATGGCGCAGATCACACCGCCGGTCGGCTTCAACCTGTTCGTGCTGCAAGGCATGACCCGGCGCGAAATCACCTGGATCGCCCGCGTCACCCTGCCCTATTTCGCGTTGATGGCGCTGGCGCTGGTGCTGTTGTGGTGGTTCCCGCAGATCGCCACCTGGCTGCCGGGGCGCATGTGATGCAGGCCATTCTGGTCAGGCCCTAAGATGGCGGGCCTTGCGCACCGCATGGGTGCCTGCAACCGATGACGCTGGAAGGATTTGCGTGTTCAAGAATGTGACGATTTACCGGATAGCCCCAGGCTGGTCCCCATCGCTCGACGCCATGGAAACCGCCCTGGACGCAGCCCGGTTCCAGCCCTGCGGGGCCACCCAGGAAAAGTCGGTCGGCTGGGTGGAGCCCAGGGGCGAGGCCAACGGACCACTGGTGGAATCGGTGGCTGGCCAGCGCATCCTCAAGCTGAAAATCGAGACCAAGGGCGTGCCCGGCTCAGTGGTACGGGAAAAGGCTCAGGAGGCCGCCGACCACATCGAGGCCACCACCGGCCGCAAGCCAGGCAAGAAGGAAACCAAGGCCCTGCGCGAAGACGCTTTGCTGGCGCTGCTGCCGCAGGCCTTTGCCCGCCAGATGCAGGTGTGGGTGTGGATCGACCCGCAGAACGGCTGGCTGGTCACCGACGCCAGCAGCCAGGGCAAGCTCGACGAAGTGGTCACCGCCCTGGTGCAGGCATTCGACGGCCTGGCGATCACGCTGCTGCAAACGCAGGTCACGCCGCAGACGGCCATGACCCAGTGGCTCTCCGCCACCAGCGCTGACCCACTCGATGGGGCAGTGCCCGGCGGATTCGCCGTTGAGCGCGATTGCGAGCTCAAGTCGGGCGATGAGGAAAAATCGGTCGTGCGCTTCACCCGCCACAACCTGGCTACCGACGAGGTGCGCAAGCACATCACCGAGGGCAAGCTACCCACGCGGCTGGCACTGAGCTGGGAGGGCCGCATCGGCTTCACGCTGACCGAGTCGCTGCAGCTGAAGAAACTGGCGTTCCTGGAAGGCGTGTTTGATGACCGAGCCGATGACAGCGAAAGCGGGTTCGACACCGATGTGGCCCTGTCCACTGGCGAGCTGCAAAAGCTGATCCCCGAGCTCATTGACGCGCTGGGCGGGGAGCTGGACTTTTCCGCCGCGTCGTCGGCATCCACGACCGAGCCTGTGCAGGCCCGCACCCACCGGGGCGAACCAGTCGCAGTGGGGGCGGATGACGACGGCCCGCCGTTCTGAATCCATGCTGCCCACGCCTTGGCCTCTGCGCTCTGTCCGGTGTGATGGCCTGAACGCAAGCATCGCCGCATGAACGCCTTTCCCAGCGTGCTTGCGATCTGCCTCGGGGCCTGCGTGGGCGCGCTGGCGCGCTGGCGACTCGGTCTTTGGCTGAACCAAAGCGGTGCCTGGATTCCCTGGGGCACCCTCGCCGCCAACTGGATCGGGGCCTACCTGGTGGGCCTGGCGGTGGTGTTCTTCCAGAGCCAGACACAGATCGATCCCGCCTGGCGGCTGGCGGTGATCACCGGGTTTCTCGGCGCGCTCACCACGTTTTCGACCTTCTCGGTGGAAGTGGTGACGATGCTGCAGCAGGGGCGTTTGTTGCTGGCCAACGCCACAACGGGCCTGCACCTGTTCGGTTCCCTGTTGCTGACCTGGCTGGGGATGCGCCACGCCACCGCCTGGTTGGGTCAGGGCTGAGCACCCGCACAGCTCAACGGCAGACAACGAAAAGGCTCCCTCGGGAGCCTTTTTGCTGGTTGAACCGTGCAGCCCCGAAGGCTGCCCCGATCAGACCTTGCTGGCCTTCTTGGCCATGTCGGTGGCCTGCTTGGTGGCGGCAGCAAAGTTGGCCTGGGCGGTGGCAGAGGCCTTCTTGATCGTGGCCTGGGCAGACTCAACCGCCTTCTGGGTGTTGCTCACGGCAGTCTGGAAAGCTGCCACTGCGGCTTCGGTGCCGGCCGGGGCGTTCTTCACCATCTGGTCCACCGAGCTTTCGATGGCTTTCTGGGCATCGGCCAGCTGGGCTTCGATGTGCTTCACGAACTCGGCATTGCCTTCGGTGGCGATGCTCTGCACGTGCTGGAAGTAGGCGGTGGACTTTTCGGCCATCGGCTGGAACATGCCGGTTTGCAGGGTCACCAGTTCCTGCGGGCTTTTGACCGCCATCACCGACTGGGCAAACCCGAAGGACTCACCAATGGCGGCTTTGGAAGCGGCCAGGTTGAGTTCCACCAGCTTTTCCATGCCCGCAAAGGCCTTGTGGGTGGCGCCTTCGAGAGCGGCGAGCTGGGCCTTCTGGGCGGCCATGAGGAATTCGGCGGGGTTGTTCATGAGGAGGTCCTTTGCGTGAAAAGTGGTCGGAAGTGGTTTGAACAGGCAGCCAATGCACCGGGAATCCGGTCATGTTGCACTGCAGCATTTTTCGCATTCTACGGGCATCCACCCAAAACGCAAGACAAATCTGCTGCGTTGCAGCAAATGACGCAAACGGTTGCCCAGGGTTCCCGCCCCGAACGAAAAAACCCTCTCGGGCTGCTACCGCCGCCTTGCCTTGCGCTCTTGCGCACGCCGAACCTGCCGGCTCACCGGCTGTCCGTCCGCGCGCTTGGCCGCACCGAGATCGGTCTTGCGCCGACTGCGGGCCACCACCAGCGACCGGGTCACGCCAAAGGCGATGGCAGCCACCGCCGCCGCAATCACCGCACCCCCCAGACTGATTTCCATCATTCCACCCGCGTAATGCGTTGCGGCTTGAAGCCAAGATCGGCCGCCTTGCCCTTGCGGGCCCGCGCAGCGCGCGCGTTGTTCAGGCTGCGGATTTCCAGCGTCTCTTCGCGCTCTTTTCCGCCTCGGCCAATGCCCTCGATGCGCACGCTCCGGGTATAGGCCGCTGCGCCGGCCAGCGTGTCCTTGGGCTCCAGGTCGATCAGCATCAGGCCGCGGCCGCCCTTCTCCATCGCCTTGAGTTCGGCGATTTCGAAGGTCAGGATGCGGCCGCCCACCGAGGCACAGGCCACATGGGTGGCGTCCGGCACCGGTCGATTGCCGGTGGTGCCGCCCACGTGGGAGGGTGCGCAGAGCGTTTCCCCTTCCCCAAGGTTCAAGAAGGCCTTGCCCGCCTTTTGCCGCGACACCAGGCTCTCCAAGCGCGCCAGGAAACCGTAGCCGCCGCTGCCGCTGAGCAGCAGGGTGGCGTTCGCGGGGCCGGCGAAGTAGTGCTGGGGTTGCGTGCCGCTCTCCAGTTCGATCAGCGTGGTGATGGGCTGGCCATCGCCGCGCGCGCCGGGCAGGCTGGCCACCGGCACGCTGTACACCCGACCCACGCCGTTCTTTGCACTGCCAAACACGATGAGCGTGTCCACCGTGCGGCACTCGAACGTTCCGTACAGACCGTCGCCAGCCTTGAAGGCGAAGCTGGCGGCCTCGTGGCCATGCCCGGTGCGCGCCCGCACCCACCCCTTGCTGGACACGACCACCGTCACCGGTTCGTCCACCACCTTGATCTCGGCCACTGCCTTCTTCTCGGCCTGGATCAGCGTGCGGCGCTCGTCGCCAAAGGCCTTGGCGTCGGCTTCGATCTCCCGGACCATCAGCCGCTTCAGGGTGCCCGGGTTGCCCAGGATGTCTTCGAGCTTGCCCTGGTCCTCGCGCAGCTTGGCCAGCTCTTGCTCGATCTTGATCGCTTCCAGCCGGGCCAGTTGCCGCAGGCGGATTTCCAGAATGTCTTCGGCTTGCCGGTCGCTGAGGCGGAAGCGCTCGATCAGTGCCGCCTTCGGCTCGTCGCTCTGGCGAATGATGGCAATCACTTCGTCGATGTTGAGCAGCACCAGTTGCCGGCCTTCGAGGATGTGGATGCGGTCCAGCACCTTGTCCAGCCGGTGCTGCGAGCGCCGCACGATGGTGGACTGCCGGAACTCGATCCATTCGCTCAGCATCAGGCGCAGCGACTTCTGCGTGGGCCGACCGTCCAGCCCCACCATGGTCAAGTTGATCGGGGCCGAGCTTTCCAGGCTGGTGTGCGCCAGCAGCGCGGTAATCAGCTCCTGCTGCTCGATGCGGCTGCTCTTGGGTTCAAACACCAGGCGCACCGGCGCATCCTTGCTGGATTCGTCGCGCACGCCGTCCAGCACCATCAACATGCTGGCCTTGAGCTGCGTCTGTTCCTGGCTCAGCGCTTTCTTGCCGGCCTTGACCTTGGGGTTGGTGATTTCTTCGATTTCTTCCAGCACACGCTGCGTGCTCACGCCAGGGGGCAGCTCGTTCACCACCAGCTGCCACTGGCCGCGCGCCAGGTCTTCGATCTTCCAGCGTGCCCGCACCTTGAGGCTGCCGCGGCCGGTGCGGTAGGCATCGGCAATGTCGCTGGCCGGGCTGATGATCTGGCCGCCACCGGGGTAGTCGGGCCCCGGCAGGATGGCAAGCAGCTCTTCGTCGCTCAGCTTGGGCGATTTGATGAGCGCCACGCAGGCATCGGCCACCTCGCGCAGGTTGTGGCTGGGAATTTCGGTGGCCAGGCCCACGGCAATGCCGGAGGCGCCGTTGAGCAGGTTGAACGGCAGGCGCGCGGGCAGTTGCTTCGGCTCTTCGGTGGAGCCGTCGTAATTGGGCACAAAGTCGACTGTGCCCTCGTCGATTTCGTCTAGCAGCAGCCCGGTGATCCTGGCCAGACGGGCTTCGGTGTAGCGCATGGCCGCCGCGCCGTCGCCATCGCGGCTGCCGAAGTTGCCCTGGCCGTCGATGAGCGGGTAGCGCTGCGCGAAGTCCTGCGCCATGCGCACCAGGGCTTCGTAGGCCGCACTGTCGCCGTGCGGGTGGAACTTGCCGAGTACGTCGCCCACCACGCGCGCGCACTTCACCGGCTTGGCCGCGCTGTTGCCGGTGAAGCCCAGCCCCATGCGGTCCATGGCGTACAGAATGCGCCGCTGCACCGGCTTCTGGCCGTCGCACACATCGGGCAAGGCGCGGCCCTTCACCACCGACAGCGCGTACTCCAGGTAGGCGCGCTGGGCGTAGTTGGCGAGGTTGTCTTCACCAGGCGCATCGGCTGGCCGAAGATCGAGTTCAGGGGTGTCGTTCATGTGAAGTTCAGAAGTCTTTGCGCAGAACCGCTACGCGGGAAGTGCCTGCTGTCCAGAACGTCGCGGAACCGGCTTTGCCGGGCCGCAGACGTTGCCCCCTGGGGGGTGACGCCGCAGGCGGCGCGGGGGGATCAAATGTCCACCTCCACCGAGTCGCCGTGCAGCTCCATCAGCTCGCGGCGCGAACCGGCTTCGCCCTTGCCCATGAGTTTGGTGATGAGCGCCTCGGTGCCGGCAAAGTCGATCGAGCCCAGCTGCACCGGCAGCAGGCGGCGGGTATCGGGGTTGAGGGTGGTGTCCCAGAGTTGTTCGGCGTTCATTTCGCCCAGGCCCTTGAAGCGGCTGATCTGGCACTTGTCGCGCGACACGCCGTCTTTTTCGGCCTTGTCGAGGATGGCATGCAGTTCACCTTCGTCCAGCGCGTATTGTTTTGTGCCGGGTTTTTTGCCTCGAGCGGGCACGTCCACCCGGAAGAGCGGCGGCCGCGCGACAAACACATGGCCGGTTTCGATGAGCTTGGGAAAGTGCCGGAAGAACAGTGTGAGCAGCAGCACCTGGATGTGCGAGCCGTCCACGTCGGCATCCGACAGGATGCAGATTTTTCCGTAGCGCAGGCCACTCAGGTCCGGGGCATCGTGGGGCCCGTGCGGGTCTACTCCGATCGCAACGGCAATGTCGTGGATTTCGTTGTTGGCGAACAGACGATCGCGCTCGACCTCCCAGGTGTTGAGCACCTTGCCGCGCAGCGGCAGGATGGCCTGGCATTCCTTGTCGCGGCCCATCTTGGCGCTGCCGCCGGCCGAGTCGCCTTCCACCAGGAACACCTCGTTGTGGGCAATGTCGCGGCTTTCGCAGTCGGTGAGCTTGCCGGGCAGCACGGCCACGCCGGAGCCTTTGCGCTTCTCCACCTTCTGCCCCGCCTTCTGGCGGAACTGCGCTGCCTTGATGGCGAGTTCGGCCAGCTTCCTGCCGTAGTCCACGTGCTGGTTCAGCCACAGCTCCAGTGCCGGCCGAACGAAGCTGGAGACCAGCCGCACCGCGTCACGCGAGTTCAGGCGCTCCTTGATCTGGCCCTGGAACTGCGGGTCCAGCACCTTTGCCGAAAGCACATAGGAAGCGCGGGCGAACACGTCTTCGGGCAGCAGCTTCACGCCCTTGGGCAGCAAAGCGTGCAGTTCAATGAAGCTCTTCACCGCCTGGAACAGGCCATCGCGCAGGCCGCTTTCGTGGGTGCCGCCGGCGCTGGTGGGGATCAGGTTCACATAGCTCTCGCGCACTGGCTGGCCGTCCTCGGTGAAGGCCACGCACCAGGTGGCACCCTCACCGTCGGCGAAATTGTCGTCCTTGGCATCTGCGAAGCCTTCACCCTCAAACAATGGGATCACGGGCTCTGCCACCAGCGTTTGCTGCAGGTAGTCGCGCAGCCCGCCCTTGTAGAGCCAGGTCTGGGTGTCCTTCGTTTTTTCGTTCACCAGCGTGACCTGCACGCCAGGCATCAGCACCGCCTTGCTGCGCAGCAGGTGGGTGAGCTCACCCATGGGCAGGGCCGACGACTCGAAGTACTTGCCGTCGGGCCAGGCCCGCACCGTGGTGCCCTGCTTGCGGTCGCCTTCGCCGCGGGGGGTGAGCACCAGCGGTTCGACAACGTCGCCGGCCGAGAACGCAAGCCGGGCGACCTGCCCTTCGCGGAAGCTGGT
>JALORL010000343.1 GCA_025458915.1 Hydrogenophaga sp. | reverse complement strand
GGACGCCCAGCCCGCCCTGCAGTCGCTGCACTGAAACACCGGACCTCCCGGTCACCGCGCAAACCGCTTGCGCGTCAGGCCCAGGGCCAGCCAGAAGGCCCCCACGGTGTAGGCGAGAAGCACCAGCGCGTGGCGCAGCGGGGACTCCGGCCACTGGTCCATGAACAGGGGGCGCACCAGTTCCACCGCGTTGGTTAGCGGCAGCCAGTCCGACACCCGCTGCACGAATTCCGGCAGCTGTTCCCGCGGGAAGAACACCCCGGAGAGGAACATCATCGGGGTGAGGAACAGGGTGAAGTAGTAGGTGAAAAAGTCGTAGCCCTTGGCCAGGGCATTGAACACCTAGCCCTTGGCCAGGGCATTGAACACCAGGGCAATGCAGGAAAACGCGATGCCCACCCCCAGCAGCACCGGCCAGGCCAGCAGCACTTTCGGCGTGTGGCCCAGGCCCAGAGCGAGCATCACGAACAGGATGGCGGTCACCGAGAACAGGGCTTTGAACCCGGCCCACAGCATCTCGGCCAGCACCACGTCGTCCAGGCTCACCGGCGCATTCATGATGCCGTCCCAGGTTTTCTGCACATGCATGCGCGAAAACGCCGAGTACAGCGCCTCGAAGCTGGCCGCGTTCATGGCGCTCATGCAGATGCTGCCGCTGGCCAGGAACAGCAGATAGGGCACCGCCACCGTGCCCTGCGGCGTGGCCATGCTCACCTGGCCCACCAGCGCCCCCATGCCGTAGCCGAATGCCACCAGCCACATGAGCGGCTCGGCGATGTTGCCCACGAGGCTGGGAACGGCCAGCTTCTTCCACACGAGCAGGTTGCGCAGGAAAACCGGCCACCAGCGCAGGGAGAGCCTTGGCGCCGACCAGTGCGAAGGGGTGTTGGGCAGCTTGTTGGTGGTGTCCATGGGGTCTTTGGATAGGGCCGTGAAGGATTCCGTTCGGGCTGGGCTGGGCCGGTCCTGAGCCGGTCGAAGGGTCGAAGGCCCTGCGCTCAGCCGTCCTCTCTGATCTGCCGGCCCGTGAGCTTCAGGAACAGGTCCTCCAGGTTCGCCGGCCGGTGCAGCGTGCGCAGGTGGGGCAGGGCGCTCAGGGCCGACAGGAGCGGCAAGGCCTGCGCGGTGTAGAAGAACACCGTTTCACCGCTCACCTCCACCCGCGCCGCCAGCGCGCGCAGCGCAGCGTGCCCTTCGGCCTGGGCCAGTGCCACGGCGCCCTGGCCGTACACCTCCACCACATCGGGCTCCAGATGCTGCGCAATCAGCTCGCGCGGGCGGCCTTCGGCAATGCGCCTGCCGTGGTCCAGCACCAGCAGGCGCGAACACAGGCGCTCCGCCTCGTCCATGAAGTGCGTGGTCAGCAGAATGCTCTTGCCCTGTTGCAGCAGCAGTTGCAGCCGCTCCCACATCAGGTGCCTTGCCTGGGGGTCCAGGCCGGTGGTGGGCTCGTCCAGCATCAGCAGGCGGGGGTCGTTCACCAGCGCGCGCGCCAGCGACAGCCGCCGCTTCATGCCGCCGGACAGTTCACCCGGCTTCGCGCCGGCCTTGTGCGACAGCGCGGCGAACTCCAGCAGTTGTGGAACGCGGGCGCGGATGGTGGCGCTGTCGATGCCGAAGTAGCGGCCATACACCAGCAGGTTCTCGGCACAGTCGAAGTCCGGGTCCAGTGTGTCCATCTGGCTGACCACGCCGAGCTGCGCCTTGATGGCCAGTGCGTCGCGCGGCATGCTGCGGCCGAAGGCGGTGATGCTGCCGCCATCGGGTGCGGTCAGGCCCAGGCACATGCGGATGGTGGTGGTCTTGCCGGCGCCGTTCGGCCCGATCACCCCCAGGCATTCGCCGCGGCCGATGGCAAAGCTCAGGTCATCGACCACGGTGGTGTCGCCGTAGCGTTTCACCAGGTTGCGGCATTCAAACAGCGTGTCACTCATGGGCCGGCATTGTGCTCCCGTGGACCAGGCCCGCCGGGTGCCCCGCCTACAATGCGGGGCCGCCCGTCAGGGTCTTCTGCGCACCGCAGCGCCGCTTTTTCATGTCTCTCGCCGTTTCCCTGCAGTACCTGTATCCCAAGCGTGCGCTGACCGTTTTCGGGGGCTGGGTGGCCAACGGCCGCTGGGGTGGCATCACGCAGTGGATCATCCGCCGCTTCATCCGCCAATACGGCGTGAACATGGCCGAGGCCGCCAACCCGGACCCGGCCGCCTACCCCAGCTTCAACGAATTCTTCACCCGTGCCCTGCGGGCCGACGCCCGCCCGCTGGCCAGCGCTGCGTTCGTGTGCCCGGTGGATGGCGCCATCAGCCAGTTCGGCACGATTGCGCGCGACCAGATCTTCCAGGCCAAGGGCCACACCTACAGCACCCGCGCCCTGGTGGGTGGCGACGCGGAACTGGCCGCGCTGTTTGACGACGGTGCCTTTGCCACCATCTATCTCAGCCCCAAGGATTACCACCGCATCCACATGCCGGCCGGTGGCACGCTGCGCCGCATGGTCCACGTGCCGGGCGACCTGTTTTCGGTCAA
>JALORL010000089.1 GCA_025458915.1 Hydrogenophaga sp. | reverse complement strand
GTGGTGCTGCACGAGCGCTTTCCCGGCGTGCCACGCGTGGCCCTCACGGCCACCGCCGACGACCTCACCCGCGCCGACATCGTCGAGCGCCTGCAGCTGCAGCAAGCGCGCACCTTCATCAGCAGCTTCGACCGGCCGAACATCCGCTACCAGCTGGTGGAGAAGAAGGACGCCACGCAGCAGCTGCTGCGCTTCATCCGCGACGAACACACCAGCAGCAACGGCCAGCACGACGCCGGCATCGTCTACTGCCAGTCGCGCAAGCGGGTGGAAGAGGTGGCGGCCAACCTGGTGGATGCCGGCCTGGCCGCCCTGCCCTACCACGCCGGCCTCGACGCTACCGTGCGCCAGCGCCACCAGGACCGCTTCCTGCGCGAGGACGGCATCATCATGGTCGCCACCATCGCGTTCGGCATGGGCATCGACAAGCCCGACGTGCGCTTCGTCGCCCACCTGGACATGCCCAAGAACATCGAGGGCTACTACCAGGAAACCGGCCGCGCCGGCCGCGATGGCGAACCCGCCAACGCCTGGATGGCCTACGGCCTGCAGGACGTGGTGAACCAGCGCCGCATGATCGACGAGAGCCCCGCGGCCGACGCGTTCAAGCAGGTGCTGCGCGGCAAACTCGATGCGCTGCTGGCGCTGGCCGAGGCCTCGGACTGCCGGCGGGTGCGTTTGCTGAAGTACTTTGGCGAAGACAGTACAGCCTGCGGCAATTGCGACAACTGTCTGAACCCGCCCGAGCTGCACGACGCGACCGAATCCGCCCGCAAGCTGCTGTCCTGCATCTACCGCGTGCAGCAGGCCAGCGGCAGTGCCTTCGGCGCTGGCCACATCATGGACATCCTGCGCGGCAAGCGCACCGACAAGGTGGCGCAGTACGGCCACGACAAGCTCAGCACCTTCGGCATCGGCGCCCAGCTGGGCGAGAGCCAGTGGCGGGCCTTGCTGCGCCAGCTGATCGCGCGCGAAGCGGTGCAGGTGAACGACGCGCCCTACAACACCCTGCATCTGGCCGACGCGGCGCGCCCCATCCTCAAGGGCGAAGAAACGGTGTGGCTGCGCCAGATGAGCGAAAGGACCGAACGCTCCCGCAGCGCCCGCACCCGGTTGGCCAGCCCCGATGCCGGCCCGCCGCTGAGCCTGGCCGAACGCGAATGTCTGGACGCACTCAAGGCCTGGCGGGCCGAGGTGGCGCGCGAGCACAACCTGCCGGCCTTCGTCATCTTCCACGACGCCACGCTGCGCGCCATCGCTGTACGGCAGCCGCGCACCGAGGCCGACCTCGACGGCATTTCCGGCATCGGCCAGAAAAAGCGCGAAGCCTATGGCAAAGAGGTGTTGCGCGTGGTGAGTGCTTTCGGGTGAGGCCTTCGCGCAGGTTGGGGCGCGAATGTTTACCTACGGCGGACGTGATTTTTTCGACGCGACCGCCTGTCGGAAGCACCCCCCTGAAAGCGGATAAAAACTCAAGCCCCTGTTCCTTTTGGCCGATGAAGCGGATGAGCCCGGGCTGTTCCCGCGGCTCGTTGACCCTCAGGAAATGGAGCACGGCATGTTTTTCAAGCTGCCCTGGTTTGGCAAGAAACAGAGCACTGGCTACCACGACACGCAGGTTTTGGAACTGGACTACGTCGTGGACGAGTTCCACGAGGCCATGTCCGACATCAAGGATCCGATGCGCACGCGCCTGGAAGCGTCGCTCATGATGTGCGAGAGCCCCAAGGACCTCTGGTTCCTGCGCAGCAAGCTTTTCGCGCTGATTTCCAAGCACCACTGCGAAAGCATCGCGCACCAGCGCGTGGCGCGCCTGGACCACAAGCTGCGCTTCCTCGTCGACCACCACCCGGACTATTCCCCCGAAGAACTGCCCACCGGTCCGATGGCGCTCATGCACTGAGGCCCTGCCATCGGCCCCCTGCGCCTCCCCGGTCAGCCAGCCCGTCCCTTGCGACGGGCTTTTTTCTGGGCGACTGGACCCGGGCAGCGCCTCCCTAGAATCCAGCCACCATGTCCAACGCCCTGCCCATCCTGATCCTGAAAACCGGTGCCACCCACGCCGACATCCGCGACCGCTTGGGCGACTTCGAGGACTGGATCGCTGCCGGGCTGCACCGGGGCGGCGCCGCCAGCGTCACCCACGACGCGCGCTCCGGCGACGCACTGCCGCCGCTGGACAGTGTGGCCGGCGTCGTCATCACCGGCTCGCATGCCATGGTGAGCGACCGCGAAGCCTGGAGCGAAGCGCTGGTGCCATGGCTGCAACAGGCGGTGGCCGCGTCGGTGCCCACGCTGGGCATCTGTTATGGCCACCAGCTGCTGGCGCATGCGCTCGGCGGGGAAGTCACGCACCACCCGAACGGGGTGGAGATCGGAACGGTGCAGGTGCGGCTGTGCACTGTCGCCATGGAGGATCCGCTGCTGGGCCCGTTGCCGGCCGCGTTCAACGCGCAGGCGGTGCACTGGCAGTCGGTGCGGCGCCTGCCGCCACAGGCTGTCCTGCTGGCCAGCAGCGATCATGAACAGCACCACGCCTTCCGCCTGGGCCGCAACGCCTGGGGTGTGCAGTTCCATCCCGAGTTTTCGGCCGAAGCCTTGCGCGCCTACCTGGATGGACTGGGGCCGACCCTCGCCCGCGAAGGCCTGGACGCCGAGCGGATCCGCGCGGAACTGAAAGAGACGCCAGAAGCGGCGTCGGTGCTCGGCCGGTTTGCACAGCTCGCCATCGAAACACAAACAGGACCGTTGCCAGAGCGAAGTGCCTGAGGAGATGCCGTCGGGCCGCCCTTCAACGGGCTCAGGACGGGCTACACGCATTGCCCCCTGTAGGGGGTCGCGCGCAGCGCGGTGGGCATGGATCGATCAAGATTCAGAACCCGATCGGTCGGGCCTCGCGAACCCCCGGCTTGATGCGGTGTTCCGCTTCCAGCTGCGCCAGGAACTCCTCCGGCTCCAGCGCCTCGGCCAGGATCTCCACCTGCCGCTTCACGGCCGCAAAATCACCCGGACAGAGTTGCTCCAGCTTCGCCAGCCGGGCGCGCAAGGCGTCGGTCAGCGCCGACGCATCACCGCCCAGCGCCTCCACCACGAACATGTGGTCGCGCTGCACAGCCGTCAGCGGCTTGAAGCGCAGCTTGAAGGTGAAGCGCCGCAGCGCCGCCTGGTCGATGCTGTCCATCAGGTTGGTGGTGCAGATGAACACGCCGGCAAAGCGCTCCATGCCCTGCAGCATTTCGTTGACCTCGGTCACCTCGTAGGTGCGCTGCGCAGCACGGCGGTCCTGCAGGAAGCTGTCGGCCTCGTCCAGCAGCAGCACGGCGCGCTCGGCCTCGGCGTCGCGGAACATGGCCGCCATCTGCTGCTCGGTCTCGCCGACGAACTTGCTCACCAGGTCGCTGGCGCGGCGAATCATGAGCGGGCGGTCCATCTGCTGCGCGATGTGTTCGGCCAGCGCGGTCTTGCCGGTGCCGGGGGCGCCGTGGAAGCACAGGCAGCCGTGGCCGCGCGCCTTCAGCGCCGCAATGATGCGCGGCAGTTCGTGGCGCGACTCCACGTTGAGAATATCCAGGCTGTACTGCGTGACGCTGGGGCGCTGCACCAGGTCGGGCCGCCGGCCCAGGGCCTGGTCGGCGTTGCGCAACTGACGCTCGATCAGATCGTCCAGCACCGGTGCGGTCCTGGCGGCGCTCTTCGCAGACCGCCGCTGGCCCGCCTTGACAGGCGCGCCAGCCAGCGCGGCAAAGCGCACGGCGGTGCGGATCTGCGCCGGCGTGAGGCCCTTGCGTTCCGTCAGGCGCGCCACCAGCGCGTCCGACACCGGCGCGCCTTCCAGCGTCTTGCGCACCAGCTGTTCGCGCGCGCCGGGCGGCGGGCTCTTGAGTTCCAGGTGGTAGGCAAAGCGGCGCCGAAAGGCCGGGTCGATCTGTTCGATGCGGTTGGTCACCCACAGCGTGGGCACCGCGTTGGATTCCAGAATCTGGTTCACCCAGGCCTTGCCACTGACGCTGCTGGAATGCGACGGCGCCACGTGCTCGGCGCGCGCCATGATCTGCGCCGCTTCGCTGGAGATGGGTGGGAACACGTCTTCCACCTCGTCGAACAGCAGCGCCGAATGCGCGGTGCCCTTGAGGAACACCTGCGCAATCTGCAGCGAACGGTAGCGGTCGCGCCCGCTCAGCGCGTTGCCGTCGCGGTCGGCGTATTCCACTTCGAACAGCTCCAGCCCGGCGGCCTGGGCCACCACGCGGGCCAGTTCCGTCTTGCCGGTGCCCGGCGGTCCGTACAGCAGAACGTTCACCCCCGGCTCCTTGCGCGCCACGGCCTCGCGCAGCAGGCCGCACAGCAGGCGCACGTCCTCGCCCACGTAGGCAAAGTCGTCGGGCGAGAGGCTGGAGCGTGCAGCCGGCCGGGTGAACACCGCCATCAGCTCGCTCTGGCTGCGGTACTCGCGCATCAGCACCGGCGGCAGCTTCTCGCTCACCTTCATCAGGTCGGCCAGGTCGGTGATGTTGTGTTCGGAGATCAGGTTCTCCACCATGCCGATGCGCTCCAGCCGCGAGCCGGCACGCAGCGCCTCGCCCACCTCGCTGGCCTTCACACCCGCCACATCGGCGATCGCGGCATAGGCCTCGGGCGCGTTGTTCACCTTGAACTCCACCAGGATGGAGCGCAGGTCGCGCTGGTAGCGCGCCAGCGTGCCGTACAGCAGCAGCGCGCGCTCGGCGCGGTTGAGCTGCAGCAGGCCGGCCAGCGCGTCGATGTTCTTCTCCACCAGGGTGGACTGTTTTTTGAGCGCCTGGCTCAGCCAGTCTCCGGTGACGGCCAGCACCGACAGCAGGTCCTTGGGCGACTCCTTGGCGTATTCATCCAGGTAAAAGAACAGCGTGCCTTCTTCATAAGGACCGCGCCACACGCCGTAGCGCTCCATGAAGGCATTGGTGGACAACGCCTCGTGGCCGCCCCACAGCTCGTTGTCGCGGCAGCGGCGCACCAGGAATTCGCGCAGGCGCGTCAGAACGGTATGCGGCCACACCAGGTGGCGGCCCGCGAGCGACAGCAGGGTGTTGAGGTCGCGCCGCACATTGAAGCGCGGGCCCTGGCGGGCCGCCAGGGTCAGCACGAAATGCGAGCACATGAGGTCCAGCACTGGCGCCTGGCGCAGCCCGTGCGGCACGAACACGCGGCCTTCCCCCACGAAGGTGCCCCGCCCTTCGCGCGTCTCCTTCGTTTCCTGCAGCGGGCGAAGCACCGCGTCTGCGGGCTGCACCGTGCGTTTGGCCATCCGGACACCTCCAAGCAAGCGCCCGGCCGCCACCAGGGCGCACCAACGGCCGCTTTGAGGCGGAACATACCCCAGCTTGGGAATTCAGGGAAGGCCGGGCCGGGCGAGTCGTGAGGAAATTCTGGAACTGAGCGGCAAGCAATGGCCCGTGACGCAGCGGCGACAATCGCCACATGCTGACCAAACAACACATCGTGGACGCGGCCGAGCGTCTGGCGGGGCAGGTGCTGGACACCCCCTTCGTCGAGTCCCGCACGATTTCCCAGATCGTGGGCTGCCAGGTGTTTCTCAAGTTCGAGAACCTGCAGTACACCGCGTCGTTCAAGGAACGCGGCGCCTGCAACAAGCTGGTGCAGCTCAGTGGGGCGGAGCGCGCGCGGGGTGTGATCGCCATGAGTGCCGGCAACCACGCGCAGGGTGTGGCCTACCACGCGCAGCGGCTCGGGCTGCGCGCGGTGATCGTGATGCCGCGCTTCACCCCCGGGGTGAAGGTCGAGCGCACGCGCGGCTTCGGCGCCGAGGTGGTGCTGCACGGCGACACGCTGGAAGCGGCGCGCGCCCACGCCCGCGAGCTGGCCGAACGTGAAGGCCTGGTGTTCGTGCACCCCTACGACGACGAAGCCATCATGGCCGGCCAGGGCACGGTGGCGCTGGAAATGCTGCGCGCAGTGCCCGATCTGGACACGCTGGTGGTGGCCATCGGCGGCGGCGGACTGATCTCGGGCATGGCCACGGCGGCCAAGGCCATCCGGCCGAACATCGAGATCGTGGGCGTGCAGGCCGAACGCTTTCCCGCCATGTTCAACGCCATCAAGGGCACGCAGCACCCGCAAGGGGCCAGCAGCATCGCCGAAGGCATTGCCGTGGGCACGCCCGGCACTCTCACGCAAGAAGTGATCCGGGACAAGGTGGATGACCTGCTGCTGGTGGACGAAGGCGACATCGAACAGGCCATCGTGATGCTGCTGGAAATCGAAAAAACACTGGTGGAAGGCGCCGGTGCCGCCGGGCTGGCCGCACTCATCAAGCACCCGCAGCGTTTTGCCGGCAAGCGCGTGGGCCTGGTGCTGTGTGGCGGCAACATCGACCCGATGCTGCTGGCGTCCATCATCGAACGCGGCATGGTGCGCGCGGGCCGGCTGGCGCGCATCCAGGTCAACGCGCGCGACGTTCCCGGCAACCTGGCGCGCATCACCGCCACTGTGGCCGAGGCCGGCGCCAACATCGACGAAGTGCACCACCAGCGCGCCTTCACCCTGCTGGCGGCGCAGAACGTGGCCATCGAACTGGTGCTGCAGACGCGTGGCCGCGAGCATGTGGCGCAGGTGATCGCAGCGCTGCAGGCGCAGGGCTTCGAAGCGCAGGTGCTGTAACGACCAGGTACCGGCTGGCGCGCACCCGTTGCTGTAACAGCGCCTGCACCCAACTTGCGGCATTCAGCGCCCATCTCTGGTTCATCGTTCGCCATTCAAGGGCTATTGCCGGCATCTGCGGTTGACGCCAGGCGGCCGCATCTGCATCATGCGCCGATGTCCAACGCCAACCAGAGGAAGCCATGAACACCAATGCGCTGTGGGACTCGTTGCAGAACACGCTGGGCGTACACATTCCGCAACTGCTGGGCGCGTTGGCCATCCTGGTGATCGGCTGGCTGATCGCCGTGGGCGTTCGCGCTGCCACCCGCAAGACACTGGGCTTCATCGGTGTGAACCACCGCTTCGGCAAGCTCACCGGCGCGGCGGTCGACATCGAGGGCGCGGTCGCGCTGGGCCTGTTCTGGGTGGTGATCCTGCTCGCGCTGGCGGCGGTGTTCAATTCGCTGAACCTGGCGCAAGTGTCGGGGCCGTTCTCCGCGCTGACCACCCAGCTGTTCGCATACGCGCCCCGGCTCATCGGCGGCCTGGTGCTGGCGCTGGTCGGATGGCTGGTGGCCAGCGTGGTGCGCGGCGTCACGCAGAAGTTGCTCGACAAGACCACGCTGGACGAGAAACTCTCGAAGCATGCCGACATGGCGCCGATGAGCGACGGGCTGGCCGGCGCGCTGTTCTGGCTGGTGATCCTGCTGTTCGTGCCGGCGGTGCTGGGCGCGCTGGACATGCAGGGCCTGCTCGACCCGCTGCGCCAGATGGTCACGAAGACCCTGGACATCCTGCCGAATGCGGTGGCGGCGTTCATCATCGGCGGCGTGGGCTGGATCGTGGCCACGGTGCTGCGCAACCTGAGCACGCAGCTCAGCCGCACGGCGGGCATCGACCAGATCGGCAGCCGGGCCGGCCTGGCCCCCGCGGTGCGGCTCTCCAGCGTGCTGGGCACCCTCGTCTTCGTGGCCGTGCTGCTGCCGTCGCTGATCGCCGCGCTGGATGCGCTGAAGGTCGAGGCCATTTCGCGCCCGGCCACCGACATGCTGGCCATGCTGCTGGCAGCCATTCCGCACCTGATCGCAGCGGCGCTGATTCTCGTGATCACCTGGATGGTGGCGTCGTTCGCCAGCCGCCTGCTTGCCAGCCTGCTGACCGCGCTCGGATTCGACACCCTGCCCGGACGGGTGGGCCTGGCCCATGCCTTCGCCGCCACGCCGGCGTCCACGTTCGTGGGCCGCGTGGTGCTGTTCTTTGCGATGCTGTTCGCCACCGTGGAGGCGGCCGGCCAGCTCGGCTTTGCCCAGGTCAGCGATCTGGTGGCCCGGTTCATCGCCTTCGGCGGCCAGGTGCTGCTGGGCTCGGCCATCCTGGTGATCGGTTTCTGGCTGGCCAACGTGGCCGCCGGCGCCATCGACCGCGCCAGCGGCCCCCAGAGCAAGGGCCTGTCGCGCGTTGCCCGCTTCGCCATCCTGGCCCTGATGCTGGCCATGGGTCTGCGCGCCATGGGCATTGCGGACGACATCGTGAACCTTGCGTTCGGCCTCACGCTGGGTGCGGTCGCCGTGGCGGTCGCGCTCGCGTTCGGGCTGGGAGGACGGGAAGCCGCCGGCAAGCTGATGGAGCACTGGCTGGCGCGCTTCCGCCGCGAGGACAATGTCTGACCCCGGCAAGCGCCCTATGCCACCCCCCATGACATCCGCCCAGCACCCCGACGTCACCCACGCCACCCTGGAGCAGGCCCTGGCCGACTGGTTCGCCCCCTGGGTGCAGGCCCTGGGCTTGCGGGTCGAGTCCTTCGGTGACGGCGAAGCGACCCTGCGCCTGCCCCACAGCGAACAGCTGAGCCGGGTGGGTGGCATGGTCTGCGGGCAGGCGCTGATGTCTGCCGCCGACACCGCC
>JALORL010000088.1 GCA_025458915.1 Hydrogenophaga sp. | reverse complement strand
CCGGCCTTACCTGCAGGCTCCCATTGGCCTGCACAGCACCACCAAATTCCTGCGCACCCTGGGCGAACTGCTGGGCCTGGACCCGGAGCCCTTCATCGAACGCGAGAAGCACACCACCATCAAGCCGGTGTGGGACCTCTGGCGCAGCGTCACGCAAGACTTCTTTGCAACCGCCAGCTTTGCGGTGGTGGCCGGTGAAACCTACGCGCGCGGCATCCAGCACTTCCTGGAAACCGAAATGGGCATGCCCTGCAATGCCCTGCAAGTTTGCGGTGTCGCGCAAGGCCGGTGAAAAAACCGACAACGCGGCGGTGCGCGAGCTGGTGCACACCAAGATGCCGCTGATTCTTTTCGGCAGCTACAACGAACGCATGTACCTGGCAGAAGCCGGCAGCCAGGGGCCGATGAAGGCCACCTACATTCCGGCGTCGTTTCCGGGCGCGATCATTCGCCGCCACACCGGCACACCGTTCATGGGCTACAGCGGTGCCACCTACCTGATCCAGGAGGTGTGCAACGCGCTGTTCGATGCGCTGTTCCACATCCTGCCGCTGGGCACCGACATGGACAAGGTCGACCCCACGCTGGCACGCGGCGAAGTGGCCGGTCTGTCCACCCCCTGGGACGACAAGGCGCAGGCCCGGCTGCACGCGATCGTTTCCAACCAGCCGGTGCTGGTCCAGATATCAGCGGCCAAGCGGCTGCGCGACGAGGCAGAACGCCAGGCGCGCGAGAGCGGCGAAGCCACGGTGGGTGAAAGCCATGTGAATGCGGCAGGCCACGGCATGGGCCTGGGCCTTGGAGAGCCCGCATGAGCCGCGCAATCACCCCCATCAAACCCGGTTCCAGCCAACAGGCCGGATCCACCCCATGTCGTGGCATTTTGCTGCGGACACCCATGTTGCGCGGGTTGGGCGCAACACAGGCCTTCTGGCCTCATTGAAAAGGAGCATTCGTATGGCAACGCGGACATCGATTTCCGGACTGACCGACGAGGAAGCTCAGGAGTTCCATCAGTACTACATCCAAGGATTTATTGGGTTCACGGCGATTGCCGTGGTGGCCCACCTCTTGGTGTGGTTCTGGCGGCCCTGGCTCTAAGTCCCACCCGGCCCCCTGCTTTCTTTGATAGGAGAACCCGCCATGCATGACGCATCTTTTGAAGCCCACAAGCCTTCGAGCAAGGGCGACAAGCTTTCGTTTGTGCTGATTTTTGCTCCGTGCTTTGTGCTGTTGCTGTCCCTTGCATTGCTTGGCCAACTGGTCGGGCTGCACTGGCAGCAGTGGCTCCCAGGCGCGGAGCACAAGACCAGCATCTTCGGTGGTGTGCACGCGGCGGTCTACACCTTCATGTCTCAACTGATTTAAGGAGTTCACATCATGTGGAGAATTTGGCGCCTTTTCGACCCGCTTCGGACCATGGTGGCCCAGGGCGTTTTTCTGTTTGCCCTGGCCGCGATGATTCACCTCATCCTGCTCAGCACGAACAAGTTCAACTGGCTCGACGGCCCCAAGGCGGCAGCGCCCACGGCCTCCATGCCAGCGGCCACGCCAGCAGCGAAGACCTGACTTCGCACGAGGCGTGCAGATGTTGGGGATGGGCGAAGGCCCACTCAGCATCTGCTTTCCTCCCGCTTTATTGATTCGTTTCACAAACGCAGTCCATCCACCTGAGACAGGAGGGCCGATCCATGGCCATGCTCAACTTTGAAAAAAAATACCGGGTTCGAGGCGGGACCCTGGTTGGCGGCGACCTGTTCGACTTCTGGGTGGGTCCGTTTTATGTCGGTTTCTTTGGCGTCACCACGCTGTTCTTCACCTTCCTGGGTACCGCCCTGATCCTCTGGGGAGCGGCCATGGGCCCCACCTGGAACGTCTGGCAGATCAGCATCGCGCCCCCCGACCTGTCCTACGGCCTGCGCTTTGCGCCGCTGATGGAAGGCGGCCTGTGGCAGCTCATCACCGTGTGTGCGATCGGCGCCTTCGGTTCCTGGGCGATGCGCGAAGTGGAGATCTGCCGAAAGCTCGGCATGGGCTACCACGTGCCCGTGGCCTTCAGTGTGGCCATCCTGGCGTACGTGACCCTGGTGGTCGTGCGTCCGGTGCTGCTCGGTGCGTGGGGACACGGATTCCCCTACGGCATCTTCAGCCACCTCGACTGGGTGTCCAACGTGGGCTACCAGTACCTGCACTTCCACTACAACCCCGCGCACATGATCGCGGTGAGTTTCTTCTTTGCCACCACCTTCGCCCTGTCGCTGCACGGCGCCCTGGTGCTCTCAGCCACCAACCCGGCACCGGGTGAAACGGTCAAGACACCGGAACACGAAGACACCTTCTTCCGCGACACCATCGGCTACTCCATCGGCACGCTGGGCATTCACCGCCTGGGTCTGTTCCTGGCGCTGGCTGCCGTGCTGTTCAGCGCTCTGTGCATCGTGATCAGCGGTCCGTTCTGGAGCCGCGGCTGGCCGGAATGGTGGGGCTGGTGGCTGAACATGCCGATCTGGGCCCAGTGGCCTCTGTAACGAGCAACGGAGAACAACATGGCGCAATACCAAAACCTCTTCACCACCGTGCAGGCCACCGGACCGCTGCACCACGGCGTTCCGCTGCCCGATGGCAACAGCCCGCGCACGGGGGAAACCCCGGCCACGCTGCACCTCCTGGGGCGGCTGGGCAATGCCCAGATCGGACCCATCTACCTGGGCGGTCTGGGCATTGCCTCGCTGATCTTCGGTGTGCTGGCGTTCAACATCATGGGCCTGAACATGCTGGCCTCGGTGAACTGGGACCCGATCCAGTTCATCCGCCAGCTGTTCTGGCTCTCGCTGGAGCCGCCCGCGGCGGAATACGGCCTGTCGCTGCCACCGCTGAACCAGGGTGGCTGGTGGCTCATGGCCGGTGGCTTCCTCACGGTGTCCATCCTGCTCTGGTGGGTACGCACCTACCGCCGAGCGCGCCAGCTCGGCATGGGCACGCACGTGGCCTGGGCTTTTGCTGCCGCCATCTGGCTGTTCCTGGTGCTCGGGTTCATCCGCCCGGTGCTGATGGGGTCCTGGAGCGAAGCCGTTCCCTTCGGCATCTTCTCGCACCTGGACTGGACGGCCGCCTTCTCGCTGCGCTACGGCAACCTGTTCTACAACCCGTTCCACGCCCTGTCCATTGCCTTCCTGTACGGCGCCACCCTGCTGTTCGCCATGCACGGTGCCACCATTCTGGCGGTCGGCCGCTACGGCGGTGAACGCGAAATCGAACAGATCACCGACCGCGGCACGGCCAGCGAACGCGCTGCCCTGTTCTGGCGCTGGACCATGGGCTTCAACGCCACGATGGAATCGATTCACCGCTGGGCCTGGTGGTTTGCCGTGCTGTGCCCGCTGGCCGGTGGCATCGGCATCCTGCTGACCGGCACCGTGGTGGACAACTGGTACCTCTGGGCCGTGAAGCACGGCGTGGCACCACCCTACCCCGATGTGTTCCCCGCCGTGATCGACCCGGCCTTGACCCCAGGAGCCAACTGATGAACACCCAGCACTTTTCCCCCTCGGGCTGGCTCAAGGCCCTGGCGCTTGGCTCGCTCGTGCTGCTCACCGCCTGTGAGCGCCCGCCCATGGACACCGTGCAGCACGGTTACCGCGGCACCGGCATGGTCCAGGTCTACAACCCGCGCACCATGGAAGACGTGGTGGCTGCGAACCAGGTGCCTGCCGCCCAGCCACCGGCCGCCACCGACGGCCCCAAGGCGGGCCAGATCTACCAGAACGTGCAGGTGCTGGGTGATCTCAGCATTGGCGAGTTCACCCGCCTGATGGTGTCCATGACCGCGTGGGTGTCGCCGGAACAGGGTTGCAACTATTGCCACAACCCCGCCAACTTTGCCGACGACAGCCTCTACACCAAGGTGGTGGCACGCAAGATGGTGGAGATGACGCAGCACATCAACAGCAACTGGAAAACCCACGTGGCTGAAACCGGCGTCACCTGCTACACCTGCCACCGCGGCCAGCCGGTGCCCAAGGAAATCTGGTTCACGGCGGATTCCCAGCCGCAGGGCTCCAACTTCATCGGCGACAAGGCCGGCCAGAACACCCCGGCCAAAACCGTGGGCCTGGCTTCCCTGCCCTACGATCCGTTCACGCCTTACCTGCTTGGCGACGAGCCGATCCGCGTCGGCGCACCCAAGGCCCTGCCGGTCAGCGGCAAGCCAGGTGAAACGATTGCGCGCACCGAAAAGACCTATGCGCTCATGACGCACATGTCGGCTTCGCTGGGGGTGAACTGCACCTACTGCCACAACACGCAGAACTTCTCCAAGTGGGAAGGCGGCCCGCCGCAACGCGTGACCGCGTACCACGGCATCCGCATGGCGCGCGACCTGAACCTGGCCTACATGGAGCCGCTGACCGACACCTTCCCCACCAACCGCAAGGGCGAACTGGGTGATGTGGCCAAGCTCAACTGCGCCACCTGCCACCAGGGTGCCTACAAGCCGCTGTTCGGAGCCCCCATGGCCAAGGACCATCCGGAATTGCTTGCCCTGCGCGCTGCCGTGGCGGCCACGGCGCCAGCAGCTGCACCGGCTGCACCGGACCCCGCTGCCCCGGCCGCTGCCGAAGCGGCACCCGCAGCACCGGCACCCGCACCAACGCAGTAACGCTGGAACACCGGCTGCACGAATCCCATGGGAGCACACGCCACATGCAAGTCCTGCTGGCACAACCCCGTGGATTCTGCGCCGGTGTCACGCGGGCCATCGACATCGTCGAGCGCGCACTGGCCCGGTATGGGGCCCCGGTCTACGTCTACCACGAGATCGTCCACAACCACCGGGTGGTGAACGACCTGCGCCTACAGGGCGCCGTGTTCGTGGACACGCTCGATCAGGTTCCCAGCGGCGCCCACATCGTGTTCAGTGCCCATGGGGTCTCCGGCGCAGTGGAGGCCCAGGCCAGGGCCAAGGCCCTGCAGCTGCTGGACGCCACCTGCCCCCTTGTCAGCAAGGTGCACCAACAGGCCCAGCGCTTCGAGCGGCTGGGTTACACCCTGGTCATGATCGGCCACGCCGGCCACCAGGAAGTGCGCGGCACCATGGGCCGGGTGCGGTCACCGATGCACCTGGTCAGCCATGCCGCCGACGTGGCCGCCCTGCCCCTGCCTGCCAATGCCCGCGTGGCCTATGTGACCCAGACCACCTTGAGTCTGGACGACACCCTGGAAGTGATTGCCGCCTTGCAACAGCGTTTCCCCGACATCGTGGGCCCCCAGGTGGACGACATCTGCTACGCCACCCAGAACCGCCAGGTGGCAGTGCGGGACCTGGCCGACCGCGTGCAGGTGGTGCTGGTGGTAGGCGCCCGCAACAGCTCCAATTCCAACCGCTTGCGCGAAGTGGCGCAGCGCAGCGGTGTACAGGCCCACCTGGTGCAGGACGCCTCTGAAATGGACAACGGCTGGTTCGACGGTGTGACCCGCGTGGGCGTGACTGCCGGAGCTTCCACCCCCGAACCCCTGGTGCAGCAAGTGGTGGACACCCTGCAATCCCTCCAACCCGGTCCAGTGCTGCAGTTGCCTGGCGTGCAGGAACGCGTGAGCTTCCGTCTGCCTGCCGAGCTGGCCCAGGAAGCGGGGTAAGCCCATGCCGGACAACACGCCTGAACTCATCACCCTCTCCGGTGTGGTGGTGGTGGTGCTGGTGAACACCCTCAGCGAACACCGCACCTGGGCCTGGATGCGCATGGTGCAAGGCCCTTCCGCCCTGCGCGACATTCCCGGCCTGTGCTTTGCAAAAGTCATGGGCAGCGGCCACGGCGGCGGCTTCGGGCTGCGGCCCAGCGCCAGCCACCAGGGCCTCATCACCATGTTCGACCACGCCGACCAGGCCCGCGCCTTTCTGGACGGTCCGGTGGTGCAGGGCTACCGCGAACGCGCCAGCGAGTTCTGGAGCGGCGTGCTGGAAGTGCTGTCCGCCCGCGGCCAGTGGGACGGCCAGGCCTGGGGGCCCACACCGGCCGCCCAGCTGGGCTTTGAGACCACCGCCGCCAACGACCCGGGCGACCCGCGCCCTCTTGCCGCATTGACGCGGGCGAGCATCCGCCCGGCCAAGGCCATGGCTTTCTGGCGCAACGCTCCGGCCGCACAGACCGCCATGCAGCACGCCAGCGGCTGCACCCTGGCCATGGGCCTGGGCGAAGCGCCGCTGGTGCGCCAATGCACCTTCAGCCTGTGGGAAGACACCGAGTCCATGTTGAACTATGCCCACCAGGGGGCGCACCAGCAGGCCATTGAAGCCGCCTACAAGCACCGCTATTTTTCCGAGTCGCTGTTCGTGCGCATGCGCCTGCTGCAGCAGGACGGCCACTGGCCCCCGCCCTCGCAGATCACCACCTCCAATCTCAATGAAGGCGAAGGGGACGAGGCCGGTTCAACGCCGGAACCAACGGACCGGGCGCCGGACCGCACACCCGCCGAGGTGGCGCAGCTGCACGTCAAGGGCCAGCCATCGTGAGCGCCCACAAGGTCGTGGTGATTGGCGCCGGCATGGGCGGTCTGGTGGCGGCACTGCAACTGGCCCACCAGGGACTGGATGTCACCGTGGTCGAAGCCGCCGCCGCGCCGGGCGGCAAGCTGCGGCAGATCGTGGTGGACGGTGCCCCCATCGACAGCGGTCCCACCGTGTTCACCATGCGCTGGGTGTTCGACCAGTTGCTGGCGGCGGTAGGCACCCAGCTGGAGAGCGAACTGCGCATCCGGCCGCTGCCGGTGCTGGCGCGCCACTGGTGGGACCAGAGTGCCAGTGCACACGGCGCGCACACCATCGATGGCCCGTTCGACCTGCTGGCCGACCCCGCCGCCGCGCACGACGCCGTGGCGCGCTTTGCCGGCCCCGACGAAGCCCGCCGCTTCCAGGCCTTCTGCGCCGAAGCCAGGCGGGTGTACCAGGTGCTGGAAGCGCCGTACATCCAGCGAGCCACCCCGGGCCCTGTGGGCCTGACCATGGACATCGGGCTGCGCGGCCTGGCTGCACTCACCGCCCTCGGGCCGCTGCGCAGCCTGTGGCACACGCTGGGACGGCACTTCCAGGACCCACGCCTGCGCCAGCTGTTCGCCCGCTATGCCACCTACACCGGCTCGTCCCCGTGGCAGGCACCCGCCACCCTCATGCTGATTGCGCAGGTGGAGCTGGATGGCGTGTGGTCGGTGGACGGGGGCATGCACGCGCTGGCGCGTTGCCTGGAGCGCCTGGCGCGCGAACGCGGCGCCGTGTTTCGCTACGAGACCGCGTGCGAAGGCATCGACCTGTGGTTCGGCCGGGTCAGCGGGGTGCGTCTGTCCAACGGCGACAGCCTGCCCGCCGACAGCGTGGTTTTCAATGGCGATGCCGCGGCATTGCGCAACGGGCTGCTCGGAGCAGGCACGCGCAAGGCGGTACGAAGCCAGGCGCCTCCGCGCTCGCTCTCGGCCATCACCTGGTCGATCAACGCGCCCACCAGCGGCCTTGTGCTGGACCGCCACAACGTGTTCTTCCAGAGCGACTACGCCAGCGAGTTCACCGACATCTTCCGCGACAGCCGTTTGCCCCAGCGGCCCACGGTGTATGTGTGCGCCCAGGACCGCGGCGCCCTGCACACCCCCACCGGGCCGGAGCGGCTGCTCTGCCTCGTCAACGCCCCCGCCACCGGCGACGGCAGCCGCCCATCTTCCGAGGCCATCGACCAATGCGAAACCAACACATGGGGCCTGCTGCAGCGGTGCGGCCTGAGCCTGCAACCCAGCAGCCGCCAGGTGGTGCGGACCACCCCGGCGGATTTTCACCAGTTGTTCCCGGCCACGGGCGGAGCACTCTACGGACAGGCCAGCCACGGCTGGACATCGGCCTTCGCCCGGTCGGGGGCGAACACGCCGGTGCCGGGCCTGTATCTGGCGGGGGGCAGCGTGCATCCGGGACCGGGCGTACCGATGGCGGCCCTTTCCGGCCTGCGGGCGGCCGAGGCCGTGATGGCGAACCCCGCTTTGACCAGGTGGTACCCCCGGGTGGCTACCTCTGGTGGTACATCGACGCCCTGAGCGACGACGGCCGTTACGGCCTGTCCATCATTGCCTTCGTGGGCAGCGTGTTTTCGCCCTACTACGCCTGGGCGCGGCGGGGCAAAGGCATCGCATCGGTCAACCCCGACCACTATTGCGCCCTGAACGTGGCCCTCTACAGCGCCGATGCCAGGCGCTGGGCCATGACCGAGCGTGGCGCCGACTACAACCACCGCAACCAGCACCACTTCCAGATCGGCCCCAGCGAAATGAGCTGGCACAAGGGTGTGCTCACCCTGCACATCGACGAAGTGGGCGTTCCGCTGCCGCGCCGCATCCGCGGCACCGTCACCCTGCATCCCACCCAGCTGTTCACCTTCAGCACCGCACTGGACGCCGATGGCCGCCACCGCTGGGGGCCGCTGGCACCGCACGCGCGGGTGGAAGTGAACCTGGAGCACCCGGCGCAGCAGTGGCAGGGCCACGGCTACCTCGACAGCAACGAAGGCGACGAGCCGGTGGAGCGTGCCTTCACCGAATGGGACTGGTCCCGCAGCCAGCTGCAGGACGGCAGCACCGCCGTGCTGTACGACGTGGAACCCGAAGCCGACCACGGCCGGTTGCTGGCCCTGCGCTTCCGGCCGGACGGAACGGTCACCCCGTTCCAGCCCCCGCCGCTGCGCACCCTGCCCCCCACGGCCTGGCGCATCCAGCGGCGCATGCGCAGCGACACCCCCGTGCGCGTGGTGCAGCAACTCGAAGACACGCCCTTTTACCAGCGCGCCGTGCTCCAGAGCAGCCTGCTCGGTGAACATGTGAGCAGCTTTCACGAAACCCTGCA
>JALORL010000342.1 GCA_025458915.1 Hydrogenophaga sp. | reverse complement strand
TCGCGGATCGGCAGGCCCCGCCACTCGTTCTTCTTGCTGTCGTCCTTGGCCGCACCCTTGGCGTTCTCCGCCACTTCCACCAGGCGCTCGCCCGCGTCGGGCCTTCTATTGAGCACCACGTCTTCCACGCGCTCGCGCAGCTCGGGCTCCAGCTCGTCGTACACGCCCACCATGCCGGCGTTGACGATGCCCATGTCCATGCCCGCCTGGATGGCGTGGTACAGGAACACCGTGTGGATGGCTTCGCGCACCGGGTCGTTGCCCCGGAAGCTGAACGACACGTTGGACACCCCGCCGCTGACCTTCGCGCCGGGCAGGTGCTGCTTGATCCAGCGCGTGGCGTTGATGAAATCGACCGCGTAGTTGTTGTGTTCCTCGATGCCGGTGGCAATGGCGAAGATGTTGGGGTCGAAGATGATGTCTTCCGGCGGGAAGCCCACTTCGTCCACCAGCACGCGGTAGGCGCGCTCGCAGATCTCGATCTTGCGCTCGAAGGTGTCGGCCTGGCCTTTTTCGTCAAAGGCCATCACCACCGCAGCGGCGCCGTAGCGCTTGACCAGCCGCGCCTGGCGCTTGAACTCCTCCACGCCCTCCTTCATGCTGATGGAGTTCACCACGCCCTTGCCCTGGATGCAGCGCAGGCCAGCCTCGATCACGTCCCACTTGGAGCTGTCGACCATCACCGGCACGCGGGCAATGTCGGGCTCGCCGGCCATGAGGTTGAGGAAACGCACCATGGCGGCCTGGCTGTCGAGCATGGCCTCGTCCATGTTGACGTCGATGATCTGCGCGCCGTTTTCCACCTGCTGGCGGGCCACGGCCAGCGCGTCCTCGTAACGGCCTTCCAGCACCATGCGGGCGAAGGGAAGGCCTTGGAGCCGGTGACGTTGGTGCGCTCGCCCACGTTGACGAACAGGCTGCCTTCGCCGATGCGCAGCGGCTCCAGGCCGGAGAGCAGCATGGGAGGAACGGGGGTGGATGCAGGGAACGGGGCAACGGCAGACAGGCGGGGCCGGCGGGGCGCTCGGGGCACCCACACTCTCAAGCCTGACGACACCGCCGATCCGAAGGGACCGATGGGCGCTGCAACGCTCCTTGAGAGGCCGTGATTTTAGCCGGGGTACCGGTTCAACCCGCGCCGGCCGACAGGGCCCGCGCCAGTGCCGCGCCCCAGACCCCCGGCGCCATGCGGTGACAGGCAGCGGCCCCGAGCGCCCGGCGCAGCGGCAGCGACGGCACGGGCACCAGGGCCTGCACCCGGATGCCGCGGCCGTGCAGCTCGCGAAGCGCCTGCTGCAGATCGGCCTCCAGGTGGCCGCTGTGGTGCACGTCGATGTCGTGCAGCTCGCCATCGGTCAGCAGCAGCACGGTGCAGCCCGCCAGGGCGTGGGCGCGCATGCCCTGCGCACACAGATGGGCGGCGTGCCGCAGGGCTGCACCCAGCCGGGTGGATCCGCCCGGCTGCAGGCAGCCCCAGGGCACGGATTCGCAGCGCTCGTCCCAGTCCTTGAGGCGTTGCAGGCGCACGCGGTGGCGGCCGTCGCTGCCGAAGGCCCAGACGGCGCTGGTCTGGCCCAGGCGCTGCAGCGCCCACGCCGCCTGCTGCACCTGCTGCTGCCAGGCCCGGAGTTCGGCGGCGGTGGACACCGACGCGTCCACCAGCAGCAGCACGCCTTGCGCCTCGCGGCGGGGTGCGGGTCGGCGCCACACGCGCGGGTCGGGGGGCAGGCGGGCGCGGCGGGCCACCGCGTGGTCGATCACCGCCTGCGGATGCAGGTCGTCCCCCGCCACATCGCGCTGGTGGCCCCGCCCGAAGGCGTGCCGACGGCGGCGCGCCTGGTGCACCAGTTGCCGCACGGTGGCCGAGTCGGGGCCTGGGGCGTCGGCAAGGCTGGGCCAGTGGTGTTCGTAGACCGTGACCCAGTCGGGGCGGTAGCGGCCCAGGCGCAGGTCCCATTCCGGGTAGCGGGCCACCGGTTCGCCCAGTTGCCATTGCGCCGGCGAAGGGGGCGGAGGCGGTGCGTCGGCTTCGCTGGAGTCCAACAGATCCGGCAGGGTCAGGGCCTCGCGGTCTTCTTCGGACGGCAGCCACAGGTGGTGGTTGTCGTCGCGGTAGCGGGCGTGCACCCGGTAGGTGCGGGCGTTGAAGGGCAGGCGCATCTGGCCGATGTCGTGGCCCAGGCGGGAAGCGGCCTCGCGCACAGCCTGCGGGGTGCGCAGGGCCAGGGTGCGGCCGTCGCGTTCGAAGAACACCTGCCGCACGCGGGCGATCCAAGGGTGCGGGTCGGCCCAGGCCGGGTCGAGCAGCGCCGCCGAGAGGCGCGCCAGCAGGTCGTCGAAGCCCTGCCCCTGGAGGGCCGGGTCCTGCGGGTGGTGCGGCCGCCACCACGCGCGCAGGCCGGGCCACTCGGCCGCCGCCAGCCATTCCACGCGGGCGTCTTCCAGCACGCCCAGCAGCGCCTGCTGCACGGGCTTGAGCCCTTTTCTGGGCTGCGGTGGACCGCCGAAGCGCCGGTGCGCGGCCGCGTGCGCCACCATGGCCACCCAGTCGGTGGTGGCGGTGGGCGGCAGGTACAGCGTGGCGGGCGCCTCCGCGCCGGGCCAGCGGATCACCGGACGCTGATCGGCCTCGGGTACGTCGGACGGCGGCAGGGGCAACAGGGTCCAGTCGGCCGGCCAGAGCAGGCGCAGCAGCCAGCGGGCGGCGGGTGGCAGGGCCGGTTCGGTGGGGACCCGGTTGGGGGGCGCCACGGCCGGCCCTCAGAAGGCCGCAGCCACCAGCGCCCGCAGCGCAGCCGAAAGCGCCGGGTCGTCGCTCAGCGGTTCGGCCACCGCCTGAACGGCCGCTGCCTGCGGCGCGCGCCCCGCCCGCACCAGCTGCGCGGCATGCACCAGCATGCGCGTGGAGGCGCCTTCGTCCAGCCCCTCGTCCATCAGTGAACGTGTGCGTTGCGCCAGGGCCACCAGCCGCTGCGCCAACGCGGGGTCGATGCCGCCTTCGTGCGCCACGATGGCGGCTTCCTGGTCGGGCGCGGGGTAGTCGAAGGCCAGGGCCACGAAGCGCTGCCGGGTGGAGGGCTTGAGCGGTTTGTGCAGGGCCTGGTAGCCGGGGTTGTAGCTGACCACGAGCTGGAAGTCCGGATGCGCCTGCAGCAGTTCGCCCCGGCGCTCCAGCGGCAGGGTGCGGCGGGTGTCGGCCAGCGGGTGCAGCAGCACGGTGGTGTC
>JALORL010000341.1 GCA_025458915.1 Hydrogenophaga sp. | reverse complement strand
GGCTCGGGCAAGAGCACCTTGCTGAAGTGCCTGGGCGCCGTCATCGAGCCGACGGCCGGACGCATGATCCTCGGCGGGCAGACCATCTACGACGATGGCTGGAAGATTCCGGACCTGCGCGCACTGCGCCGTGACAGCATCGGCTTCGTGTTCCAGGCGCCCTACCTGATCCCCTTCCTCGACGTCACCGACAACGTCGCCTTGCTGCCGATGCTGGCCGGGCGCCCCAACGGCGAGGCGCGCGCGCGGGCGCTTGAGTTGCTGACCGCCCTGGACGTGGGGCATCGCGCCACCGCGCAGCCATCCGAGCTGTCGGGCGGTGAGCAGCAGCGCGTGTCGATCGCGCGCGCCCTGGCGAACAGGCCGCCGGTGATCCTGGCCGACGAGCCCACGGCGCCGCTGGACAGCGAACGGGCCCTGGCCGTCGTGCGCATCCTCAACCAGATGGCCACGCAGTACCACACGGCCATCATCGTGGTGACCCACGACGAGAAGATCATTCCGACCTTCAAGCGGATCTATCACATCCGCGACGGCCGGACCGAAGAAGAGGCGGGCGAAGGGCGCAGCCTCTGACCGGCGCTGCAGCGTTCAGCGCGGCACGAAGAAGGTCGACTTCTCGAGCTGGCTGGGCGTTGTGTCGGCACTGATTGTTTTGGTCCCCACACCCGTGACCTCGAACACCACGGGCACCGACCGGCCCGCGAGCCCTTGTGCCACGGCGAAGGGCAGGCGCAGGCTCACCGACATCGACGCAACGGCAGCCGGGCCGGCGCTGGCCGGCGTTGCCACGACCTCCAAGCCATCGATCCCGGAGGCGGCCACCCGGTAGGTCTGCGGGGACTCCGTGCGGTTCATGATCTGGATGCGGTAGACGTTCTCGACGGCACCCTCCTCCACCACACGTGCCAAAGCGCCGCGGTCCTTGACGACGTCGAACTTGAACGGGCTGCGCATCGCCACGCTGGCCGCGAACGCGATGCTGGCCGCAGAAAGCACGGCCCCGTAGACCAGGACACGCGGCCGCAACGCACGCCTGAACATCTGCAGCCGCGTCCAGCCGTTCACGACACCGTTCTCGGTGGAATAGCGGATCAGCCCCTTGGCGTAGCCCATCTTGTCCATCACGTCGTCGCAGACGTCGATGCATGCAGCGCAACCGATGCACTCGTTCTGCAGCCCGTTGCGGATGTCGATACCCGTGGGGCAGACCTGCACGCACAGGGTGCAGTCGATGCAGTCGCCGAGACCCTGCTCGGCGGCGTTTGCCCTTTTCGACCGCGAGCCCCGAGGGTCCCCTCGACCGGCGTCGTAGGCGATGACCAGGGAGTCCTTGTCGATCAGCGCGCTTTGGAATCGCGCGTACGGGCACATGTACTTGCACATCTGCTCTCGCAGGAAGCCCGCATTGCCGTAGGTGGCTGCGCCGTAGAACAGCACCCAGAAGGCGTTCCACGACGACATGTCGAGGGCCACGGCGGCGGCGGCCAGTTCCCGGATCGGCGTGAAGTAGCCGACGAAGCTGAAGCCAGTGATCAGCGCGATGGCCAGCCAAACCCCCTGCTTGGCGCCCTTGCGGAGGATCTTGTTCACGTCCCATGGCCCCTGGTCCAGTCGCATGCGGGCGATGCGATCGCCCTCGATCCGTCGTTCTGCCCACATGAAGATCTCGGTGTACACCGTCTGTGGGCAGGTGTAGCCGCACCACAGCCGGCCGGCCACGGCGGTGAAGAAGAACAGTGCCAGGGCCGACAGCACCAGCAGCGCCGCCAGAAAGATCAGGTCCTGTGGATAGAGCAGCAGGCCGAAGATGTAGAAGCGTTGCGCCTCCAGATCGAACAGCACGGCCTGGCGTCCGCCCCATTGCAGCCAGGGGACACCGTAGAACAGCAACTGCGTGAGCCAGACGAAGACCCAACGCCAGGTGGCGAACCAACCCTTCACTGCACGCGGATAGATCGTCGCCTGCTTCTGGTACATCGAGACGAACTGCGCGCCGTCGTCGTCGGTATCCGATACCGGCGCGATGGGAATGACCTTCCTGGAACTGGCCATGCTCAGGGCGTGCCGGCTAGAGAGCGGTCACATCGCATCAGGGCTTTCATCGCTTCAGCTCATCTTGCTCCAGGCTTCGGCATCCGGCAGCGAGAGCTTGGTTTTCGTGATCGGCTTCCATTCGCGCGACAGCTCGGCGTTCAGCGGCGTGAAGTGCTGCTGGCCGGTGGGCACGTCCTCTTCGGCATAGATGGCATTCACCGGACACTCGGGTACGCAGACCGCGCAGTCGATGCATTCGTCCGGGTCGATGACCAGGAAGTTCGGCCCTTCGCGAAAGGCGTCGACCGGACACACGTCCACGCAATCGGTGTACTTGCACCGGATGCAGGCTTCGGTGACGACGAAGGTCATCGCTGCGCGAGCGCGATGTCAACCGCAGCAGGCGCCGCCTGAGCAGCAGGAATCGCCCTTGGCGCCCGCCGATCGCACGGCGGCATCAGCGATGCGGGTGATCTGGATGCGCCAGACCGACGGGCCCGCTTCCAGCGTCGCCCATTCGAACTGACCCAGAGCGCGGTCTTCGAACTGATAGCGCGACCGAAGATCAGCGGGTGGCGCTCACGCGGCGCAATGGTGCGCAGGTCCAGCTCGAAGGTGGGTTGAATCAGGGTTGCAGTCATGGGAACCTTTCAGGAGTGAAGTGCACGCCTGGCCGCGCGACATGCGCGGTGGAAGTGCGATGAGGGAACAGGAACGTTCAGCCGTCCTTGCCGTCGAGACGACTGCTCAGCAGCCAAGGCGTGAAGACCCAGAGGTAGAGCGCGAAAGCCACGGCCCAGGCGGCTGCAGCCACCACGAGCCAGTCGGCCGTGTGGGCCGGCGCCACCAAGGGGAGCAGCACCCGGGCGACGGCAGCACCCGCCACCAGCAGATAGGCGGCCACCTCCAGACGCGACACCTTGAGCGGGCGTCCCGTGTGGCCTCTCGCCGTGCGGGTGACCATGCCGACGATGAGCCCGGCCGTGGCACCCACCGCCAGGGCGTGAATACCGGCAGAAGCGGCCACGCCACCCACCTGCGCCCAGGCCAGCAGCAAGAAGCCGATGGGCAACCAGGCGTACGCCGCGTGCAGCACCCACAGGATGGGGCGCGCACGGGTGCGCAAGGGCTGCCAGTGCCACAACCTGGCGGCATGCAACAGCGCTGCCAGGGCGAACCCGGCCGCCGTGACCGGGTTGGCCGGCAGCAGCACCCACCCCCCCAGCGACAGCGCCGTCACGGCCAGCGTGCTGCGCTCCAGCCAGGCTGGAACTTTCAGCTGTCGGCCCGGCAGCGCAGACATCGTGAACGCTGGAATCACCCGCCCGGCGATCACGCATTCGATCATCACGACCAACGCCAGACCGGCATGCAGCGCCCGCAGCGGATCGATGTTCAGCCAGCCCAGAACGGCAGCGTGAAAGCTCAGATTGGCTGTCGCCAGCAGCAGCAGGATTGCGCCCAGCGGCAGGTTGCGCCGGTTGCCGGCTTTCAGCAGCACCCGGATCAGCACGAAGGCCACCCAAGGCAGCAGCACGACGTCCAGAACGGCATAGACCGCGTACGGCGACCCCACTGCTGAAAGCCGCGCTGCCAGCCACAGCCCGGCCATCACCGCCAGCGTGGCACCGCGCGGCGTGGACAGGCCCGTCCAGGCCTTGCCGGCCGTCAGCAGGAAGCCGACGATCACTGCCACGGCAAAGCCGTAAAGCATTTCGTGGGCGTGCCACAGCAGCGGCGGCATCGTCGAAGGCAGTGCCACCAGGCCGAGGAGGCCCGCGATCCAGTACGGCACCGCGAACATGGCGAACGCGGCCGCACCCAGGTAGAACGGCCGGAATCCGAGTCGAAACAGCGGCCAGCCGGGCAATGGGAACTGCGCGCTCGAAGTGGCCGCGGCGGCGCCCTGCGGGGCACCCGTGGCGACCAGGGGGATGACGGGTAGGGGCTTCGTCATGACCGTGCGCACCAACCATGGGGCCTGCAAACTGGGCTGTCGAACAAAAGATGCAGCATGCGTACATGTTAATGACTCGTCGCCTTTAAAGCAATACACTGCGTGCATCTTTAAGGATTGCCATGCGCCTGTCCGAATACACCGATTACACCCTGCGGGTGCTGATGTACTGCGCAGCGCACCGGGACCGCCTGGTGACGATCGGCGAGCTGGCCGAGCACCACGGGCTGTCGAAGAACCACCTGATGAAGGTCGTCAACGACCTGGCCCGTCAGGGACTGCTAGCAACCACCAGGGGCCGCGGCGGTGGCCTGCGGCTGATGGCCGAGCCCGAGACCATCCGCATCGGCGACGTGGTGCGCGCCACCGAGACCGACTTCAGGCTGGTGGAGT
>JALORL010000087.1 GCA_025458915.1 Hydrogenophaga sp. | reverse complement strand
GCAGCCACCATGGGCCAGGTGGCCCTGCCCGAACTCAAGCGTGCGGGTTATGCCGGCGGCATTTCCACCGCCGCGCTGGCCGCTGGCGGCACGCTGGGCATCCTCATCCCGCCGTCGGTGGTGCTGGTGATCTATGCCATCCTGACCGAGCAGAACATTGCCAAGCTGTTCCTGGCGGCCTTCGTGCCCGGCATCATGGCGGCCATTGGTTACATGATCGTGATCGCCATTTATGCGCGCGTGCGGCCGAAGGAAATGGGTACCCTGCCACCCATGCCCATGAAGGAACGCTGGAAGGCCACGGCCCGCGTGTGGCCGGTGCTGGTGATCTTTCTGGCCGTGGTGGGCGGTATCTACAGCGGCCTGTTCACCCCCACCGAGGGCGCGGCGGTGGGCGCGTTCGGCACCGGCATTGCCGCCTGGCTGGCCGGCGGCCTGAACCGCAAGACCCTGCTGGGCGCCATTCTGGGCACGGCAGTGGCCACCGGCATGATCTTCATGATCGTGCTCGGTGCAGGTGTCTACAACACCTTCCTGGCGCTGTCGCAACTGCCGCAGGAAGCGGCGCAGATGGTGGGCGGCTCGGGCCTGAACCCCTGGCTGGTGCTGGTGGCCATCCTGGTCATTTACGTGATCCTCGGCTGCTTCATGGATTCGCTGTCCATGATCCTGCTGACCATCCCGGTGTTTTTCCCCATCGTCACGGCGCTGGACTTCGGTCTGCCGCCGGAGGAGTTCGCCATCTGGTTCGGCATCCTGGTGCTGATTGTCGTGGAGGTGGGACTGATCACGCCACCGGTGGGCATGAACCTGTTCGTCATCAACAGCATGGCCAAGGACGTGCCCATCATGGCCACCTACCGTGGCGTGATGCCCTTCGTGCTGAGCGACGTGATCCGCACCGCCATCCTCGTGGCTTTCCCGTCCATCACGCTGTTCGTGCTGCGCCTGTGAGCGCTGCGGGCAGCCGCATTTGCGTCCGGTCAACCCAGGAGGAACTGCCCATGTCCATGCATCAAAGCCCCAGACGCCAGTGGCTGCTGGCGTCTGCGTCCTGGCTGGTGCTGGCTGCAGCGCCCTGGCCCGCACGGGCCCAGGGCAGCTACCCGAGCCAAAGCATCCGCATCGTGGTCCCGTTCGGTCCCGGGGGCATCGGTGACCTCACTGCGCGCGCCGTCGGACAGAAACTGGCCGAGCGTTTGGGTCAGCCCGTGGTGATCGAGAACCGGCCCGGTGCGGGCGGGGTGGCAGCCGCCGAATCCGTGGCCCGGGCCGCGCCCGACGGCCACACCCTGTTCCTCATGTCCAACGGCACCGCCGTGAGCGCCGGCCTGTTCCGCAAGCTGCCGTTCGACACGGTGAAGGACTTCGTGCCCATCTCCACCCTGGGCTATTTCGACATTGCGGTGGTGGCCAACAGCCAGGCGCCGTTCACCACGCTGGGCGAAGTGATTGCCCACGCCAGGGCCAACCCCGGCAAGCTCAATGTGGGCAGTATCAACGTGGGCAGCACCCAGAACCTCACCGCCGAACTGTTCAAGAGCAGCGCCGGCATCGACGTGCAGGTGGTTCCCTTCAACGGCACGCCTGCGCTGGTGGCAGCGCTGCGTGGCCGGCAGGTGGACGTGGCCGTGGAGATCCTCGGGCCTGTGCTGCCACAGATCCACGCGGGCGAACTGCGCCCGCTGGCGGTCACGGGCGAGGTGCGCTCGATCGTGCAACCGCGCGTGCCCACGGCCCGCGAAGCGGGTGTGCTGGGCCTGGTGGCCTCATCCTGGAACGCATTGGCGGCTCCGGCAGGCACGCCAGCGGCGGTGGTGCAGCGTCTGCAGCGCGAGATCGACGCTGCGCTGCAGGACCCGGATGTGCGCCAGCGCCTGCGCACCCTCAGCGTGGACGCGCGCTCGTCGACGCCGCAGGAGGCGGCGGCACTGCTCGCGGCCGACATCGAACGCTGGACCCGCGTGATCGAACGGTCCGGCATACCGAAGCAATGAACTTGGCAACAACGGGGAAAGCATGAACAGCATGCGCGTGGGTTTCGTGGGGTTTGGCGAGGTGGGGCGCATCTTCTGCGCCGGCCTGAAGGCGGCCGGTGTGGAATGGGTGGGCACCTGGGATCTGAAATTCGACGCGGCCCATCTGCAGCCGCAAGAGGGTGCTGCCCTGCGCAACGCCGCCAGCACGCTGGGCGTGGTGCCCTGCAACAGCCTCGTGGAACTGTGTGCCGAATCCACCCTGGTGTTCTCTGCGGTCACCGCGTCCAGCACGCTGGCAGTGGCCCAGGCTGCCGCGCCGCTGCTGCGGCAGGGCACGTTCTTTCTGGACCTGAACTCGGCATCGCCCGGCACCAAGCGCCAGGCCGCAGCGCTGGTGGACGCGGCCGGTGCGCGCTACGTCGAAGCGGGCGTCATGACCTCGGTGCCGCCCTATGGCATTCGCGTGCCCATGCTGCTGGGCGGGACGCATGCGGCGGTGCTGCTGCCTGCGCTGCAGGCCTGGGGCATGGACGCCAAGGTGGCCAGCGAACAACTGGGCATTGCTTCTGCCACCAAGATGTGCCGCAGCGTGATGATCAAGGGCCTCGAAGCCCTGGTGCTGGAGAGCTATGCCACCGCGCGCCACCACGGCGTGGAGGAGGCCATGATCGCCACGTTGCAGGAAACCTTTCCCGGCATCGACTGGCAACGCCAGGGCAGCTACTTCTTCAGCCGTGTGGCGCAGCACGGCCAGCGCCGCGCCGAAGAAATGCGCGAGGTGGCCAACACCGTGCGCGAAGCCGGCTTCGCGCCGTTCATGGCCTCGGCCATTGCCGACAAGCAGCAGTGGATGGCCGACCAGGCCCGTACCGGCCTGTTCAGCGACATGAGCCACCAAGCGGACTCGCTCTCACCGTGGCAGGCTTATGCGGACCGGCTGTTGAACCCGCTGGACGCACCGAAAGGCTAAGCCCGCCTTGCTCGACATCCTCACCATCACCGGCCCGATCTACCTGTGCATCGCGGCCGGGTTTGCCAGCGTGCGCTGGGGCCTGTTCAGTGCAGCCGACATGCGCGTTCTGGGCCGCTTCGTCATCCAGATTGCGCTGCCCGCGCTGCTGTTCAGCGCACTGGCTTCGCGCCCGCTGGCCGAGGTGTGGCACCCTGGCTATCTGCTGGCATTCAGTGTGGGGTCGGTGACGCTGCTGTTGGCCGCGCTGTGGTTCGCACGGCGCGTGCAGGGCAAGCCCCTGACCGAAAGTGCCTTTGTGGCCATGGGCATGACCTGCTCGAACAGTGGTTATGTCGGCTACCCCGTCATGCTGCTGGTGTTCGGGCCGCTGGCCGGCGTGATCCTGGCGCTCAACCTCATCGTGGAGAACTTCCTGAAGTTTCCGTTGCTGTTCGCATTGGCCGATGCCGGTGCCCACCCTGGACAGCGGCCCCCGGTGTGGCAGTTGCTGCGACAGACCGCAGCCCGCCAGGCACGCAACCCCATGATCCTCGCCATCATCGCCGGCTTTTTGGTGGCGCTGCTGGGCCTGCGCTTGCCCGAGGTGGTCACCCGCACCGTCCACCTGTTCTCGGCGGCCAGCGGCGGCCTGGCGCTGTTCGCCATTGGTGGGACGCTGGTGGGCCTGCAGATCCGCGGCCTGCGTCGGCAGGTGGCCCTGATCGGGGCCGGCAAGCTGCTGCTGCACCCGCTGGCGGTGCTGGCCGCGGTGAGCCTGCTGCCGCTGCTGGGCCTGCCGGCCGTGCAGGGCGACCTGCGCACCGCGGCCATTCTGTCGGCCGCCATGCCCATGCTGGGCATCTACCCGCTGCTGGCCCAGCGGCACGGCCTGCAGGGGTTCACGGCGGCGGCCCTGCTGGTCACCACCGCTGCTTCCTTCTTCACGCTGAGCGCCATCCTGTGGGTCTCGGGCTGGTGAGCCGCCCAGCGGGGCGCCGGATCATGGGTTCAGGCCCTTTCTAGCTTGAAGAAGTGCACCATGCGCACCAGATCGTCGGCCTGCGACTTGAGGCTTACGGCGGCGGCCGAGGATTCTTCCACCAGCGATGCGTTTTGCTGCGTGGCCGCGTCCAGTTCGCCCACGGCCGTGCTCACAAGGCCAATGCCCTGGGTTTGTTCGTCGGTGGCATTGGAGATTTCGCCGATCAGCTGTGTCACCCTTTGCACCTGGTCCACGATGTCGTTCATCGTCGCGCCAGCGTCTGCCACCAGCTGGGTACCGGCCTGAACACCTTCAACGCTCTGGGTGATGAGGGCGCTGATTTCTTTTGCTGCGCTGGCCGAGCGCTGGGCCAGATTGCGCACTTCGGCTGCCACCACCGCAAAGCCCCGTCCCTGCTCGCCGGCCCGTGCGGCTTCCACCGCCGCATTGAGCGCCAGGATGTTGGTCTGGAAGGCAATGCCGTCGATCACCGAGGTGATGTCCCCGATCCGGCGCGAGCTGGATGAGATTGCTTCCATGGTGGTGACCACATTGCCCACCACGGTGGCGCCCCGCTGGGCGACGTCGCTGGCCGAGACGGCCAGCTGCATCGCCACGCGGGCACTTTCCGCGCTGGACCGCACGGTGCCTGAGAACTGGTCCATGGCAGAAGCGGTTTGCTGCAGGTTGGCGGATTGTTGTTCCGTGCGCACGCTCAGGTCCTGGTTGCCCTGGGCAATCTGTTCAGAGCCTGCGGCAATGGTGTCGCTGCAATCTTCCAGTTTTCCGACCAGTTGGCGCAGGTTGGCACACATGCGGGCCATGGAGGCCATCACGCTGGTTTGGTCGCCCTCGGCCACATGCACGCGCACGGTCAGGTCGCCTTCGGCAACGGCATTGGCAATGCGCGCCACGTCCCGGGGTTCACCGCCGGTGGAGCGCAGCACCGAGCGCAGCACCCACGCGCCCATGACCATCAAGCCGGTGGTTGCACCCAGAAACACCAGACCCACCAGCCACAGGGCCTGATCGGTGGTGTTTTCATAGGAAGTCAGGGCCTCGCCGGCAAATGCTGTTGCCGTGGTCACCGTGGCGTTCACGCCGGCGCGGTGCTCCAGGTACAGGTCGTGGATGGCCTTCAGCCCGGCTGCCGTGGCTTCCGCATTGCCACTGGCCACGGTTTCCAGGAAAGCATCCGAAGCGTCGATCAGCGCTCGGGCGGCATCGTGTTGTGCGCCCAGCAGTTCTTTTTCGAGGCCATAGGGAGGATTATTGGTCCAGTAATCTACCCGTTGCTGGTACTCGGTAGCAAGCCGTTCACGTTCCTTTTGCGCTTGCGTCACGGGCAGCGTGCCATCCGCTGCCATGCCCAGCACCAGCCGCAGCTCAATCAGGTACATCGGGGGAGGCAGGATGTCTGCCACCACATCCTTTGCGGTCATGCCGCGGTCCACGGCAAGGCTGCCAATGTATTTGCTGACCGCTGAAACAGCGCCCAGAGCGACCACTGCGGCAATGCCCGCGGCGATCAGGGTCATCAGGTTGAAGCGAAGCGACTTACCCACGGAAGGCTCCTTGGAAACAAACCAGACAAAGAAATCGCTCAGCGCGACAAGCGCTGGGCGGGCGGTTTCACCGACATCTCTGCGTCTGAAAGTCGCCGGCCCATGGCCGCGTTCCTGTTCAATCCCTCAGCGCAACCCCAACATGGCACAGGTTGCTCCAGGCCCACATGCACTGCTTCAGACGTAGAACCCTTATCGATTCCAAGCCATCATTACTTAAGAATTTTTTTTCAAATCCCCAAGATGAGGCGGGAAAAAGGCCTACTTTGGTGCGTCGACCCGGAGCCAGGGTCGATCGAAGCAGCGGTGGGAAAAGTTCCGGTCACATCAGCAGGTGCTCGCCCGCGTTGTCCCCGCCCAGGATCACGTAGTTCACCTTGCGGATGTCCATGAGCCTGGTGCCCCCGGCGTAGCTGATGGAGCTTTGCACGTCCTGCTCCATTTCGATCAGCGTGTGCGCCAGCTTTCCCTTGATGGGCTCCAGAATGCGCTTGCCTTCCACGTGCTTGTATTCGCCCTTGTTGAAGTCGCTGGCCGAGCCGTAGTACTCCTTGTAGAGCACACCGTCCACCTCCACCGTTTTGCCCGGCGACTCTTCGTGCCCGGCAAACAGCGAACCGATCATGACCATGCTGGCGCCGAAGCGCACGCTCTTGGCAATGTCGCCGTGGCTGCGGATGCCGCCGTCGGCAATGATGGGCTTGGTGGCCACGCGGGCACACCACTTCAGCGCTGACAGTTGCCAGCCACCGGTGCCAAAACCCGTCTTGAGCTTGGTGATGCACACCTTGCCCGGGCCCACGCCCACCTTGGTGGCGTCCGCCCCCCAGTTTTCCAGGTCGATCACCGCTTCCGGCGTGGCTACGTTGCCCGCAATCACGAACGCCTTGGGCAGCTTCGCCTTCAGGTAGGCGATCATGTTCTTCACGCTGTCGGCATGGCCGTGCGCAATGTCGATGGTGATGTACTCCGGGCTCAAGCCTTCGGCCACCAGCGTGTCCACCGTGGCGTAGTCGGGGGCCTTCACGCCCAGCGAGATGGACGCGTAGCAGCCCTTGGCATGCATGTCGCGCACGAACTGCACGTTGTCCAGGTCGAAGCGGTGCATCACGTAGAAGTAGCCGTTCTGCGCCAGCCACAGGCTGATGGACTCGTCCACCACCGTCTTCATGTTGGCCGGCACCACCGGCAGGCGGAACTTGCGGCCGCCGAGTTCCACACCGGCGTCGCACTCGCTGCGGCTTTCCACGCGGCACTTGCGCGGCAGCAGCAGGATGTTGTCGTAGTCGAATATCTCCATAGCACGGGCTCCAGAAAACTGTTGTTGAACAGGAAGAGCGCTTGGCTTGGCCGGCTTTGTGCGTGGCGCACAAAAAACCGGGCGCAAGAATCTTGGGCCCGGTGACTGATTCTAGGCGCTTCGCCCCCGCGCCGGGTCTCCGCTTGGCTGGCCAGCGCCGTATGAAGTTCATACGCTCAACCGTATGGGCTGCTCCAGCGCCCCCGGCTTCCTACAATCCATGAATGCCTTTTGAACACCCCGCTGCCCCGTCCCCGCTGCTCGCTGGCCTGAACGCCGAACAGGGCGCCGCCGTCACGCTCCCGGCCGAACACGCGCTGATATTGGCCGGCGCCGGTTCCGGCAAAACCCGGGTGCTCACCACCCGCATTGCCTGGCTGCTGCAGACCGGGCAGGTGGGCCCTGGCGGCATTCTGGCCGTGACCTTCACCAACAAGGCCGCCAAGGAAATGATGACGCGGCTTTCCGGCATGCTGCCCATCAACGTGCGCGGCATGTGGATCGGCACCTTCCACGGCCTGTGCAACCGCTTCCTGCGCGCCCACCACAAACTGGCCAGCCTGCCGCAGACCTTCCAGATCCTGGACACACAAGACCAGCTCTCGGCCATCAAGCGCCTGTGCAAGCAGTTCAACGTGGACGACGAGCGATTTCCGCCCAAGCAGCTTCAATACTTCATCAGCGGCTGCAAGGAGGACGGCCAGCGCCCGGGTGATGTAACGGCGCGCGATGAAGAAACCCGCAAGAAGATCGAGCTGTACGCGCTGTACGAAGAGCAGTGCCAGCGCGAAGGCGTGGTGGACTTCGGCGAGCTCATGCTGCGCAGCTACGAGGTGCTGCGCGACAACGACGCGGTTCGCGAGCACTACCAGCGCCGCTTCCGCCACATCCTCATCGACGAGTTCCAGGACACCAACCGCCTGCAGTACGCGTGGATCAAGATGTTCAGCACCCCGCCGCTGGAAGGGCTGCCGGGCGCAGGCAACGCCGTGTTCGCCGTGGGCGACGACGACCAGAGCATCTACGCCTTCCGCGGCGCGCGCGTGGGCAACATGGCCGACTTCGTGCGCGAGTTCCGGGTGTTGCACCAGATCAAGCTGGAGCAGAACTACCGCAGCGTCAGCAACATCCTGGACTCGGCCAACCACCTCATCAGCCACAACAGCCACCGCCTGGGCAAGAACCTGCGCACCGACGCCGGCGCGGGAGAACCCGTGCGCGTGTTCGAAGCGACCAGCGACTTCGCCGAAGCGCAGTGGATGGTGGACGAAATGAAGCAGCTGGCCCGCGAAGGCACGCCGCGCAGCGAAATGGCCGTGCTGTACCGCAGCAACGCGCAGAGCCGCGTGGTGGAAACCGCGCTGTTCAACGCCGCCATGCCGTACCGCGTGTACGGCGGCCTGCGCTTCTTCGAGCGCGCCGAAATCAAGCACGCGCTGGCGTATTTGCGCCTGCTGGAGAACCCGCACGACGACACCAGCTTCCTGCGCGTGGTGAACTTTCCGCCGCGCGGCATTGGCGCGCGCAGCATCGAACAGCTGCAGGACGTGGCGCGCAGCTCCGGCTGTTCACTACACGATGCGGTGAGCGCCGTCACCGGCCGCGCCGGCGTGGCCATTGGCGCCTTCGTGGCCAAGCTCGACGTGCTGCGCGAACAGACCGAGGGAAGCACCCTGCGGGAGATCATTGAACTGGTGCTGGACCACAGCGGACTCATTGAGCACTACCGCGCCGAACGCGAAGGCCAGGACCGCGTGGAAAACCTGGAAGAACTGGTCAACGCCGCCGAGAGCTTCGTGAGCATCGAAGGCTTCGGCCGCGACGCTGTGGCCCTGCCGGTGGATGAACTGGGCCAGCCGCTTTCACAAAGCCCGGTGAGCCAGGGCCTGGACCCGACCCTGCCGGTGCTGGACGA
>JALORL010000086.1 GCA_025458915.1 Hydrogenophaga sp. | reverse complement strand
CAATGACATCACCGAACACCTGATGGCCCTGATCGTCTTCACCGGCCTGCCCTTGCTGACGGCCCGCCGCGGCCACCTGAGCATCGACCTGTTCGACCATTGGCTGCTGCAACCGCAGTGGCGCATCTGGCACAAGCTGGTCGACGTCCTGATCGGCGCGGTACTGGGCCTCATTGCGTGGGAATACTTCGTTGCCATCGGCGAGGCCGTTCAGATCAACGAAGTGAGCCCGGCACTGACCATTCCCCGCGCCTGGATGTACGGCTACATCGCCTGCACCACCTCCATCGCGGCATGCCTGGCCCTGTTCACGCCCGCACCGCAGGTGCACAACACTACTGAGGAGATCGCATCATGACCATCGGACTGATTTGTCTCGGCCTGGTGCTGCTGTTGGCCTTTGAGCTGGCGGTGGTTCCCCTGTTCATCCTCATGGGCAATGTGCTGGCGCGCACCGGCATCTCTGAAGACCTGTTCCGCGCGGCAAACGCGTTTCTGGGGGGTGTTCGGGGCGGTCTCGCGCTGCGGCTCGCTTCGGCCACCATTGCGGCCGGCGGCACGCTGGGCATATTGATTCCCCCGTCCATCATCCTGATGGTCTACGGCATCCTGACGCAGCAGAACATCGGGGAGTTGTTCATTGCCGGCGTGTTGCCTGGCCTGCTCGGCCTGGCCATGTACATGGCGGTGATCTACGCGATTGCCGTTCTCAAACCCGAACATGCGCCCCGCGGCGAACGCGCAACGGCACAGGAACGTTGGGCATCGCTCGCTGGCGTGTGGCCCTTCGTGACGCTCTTCCTGCTCATCATTGGCGGGCTGTACATGGGCTGGTTCACCGCCACGGAGGCTGGTGGTATCGGAGCAGGGCTTGCATTGCTGATCGCGACGGTGCAGCGGCGCATGGGCTGGAGCCGTTTTGCCACCGTGATGAAGGAAACCGCCTACACCTCCGTCATGCTGTACGTGGTGCTGTTCGGTGCCATGCTGTTTTCCCAATTCATCAGCTTCTCGGGCCTGGCGGACGAACTGCTCGGGCTGGTGAACGGCTCCGGGCTTTCCCGCATGGGAATCCTGCTCGCCATCCTGGCCGTGTTCCTGCTGCTGGGCTGCGTGATGGATGCGATGGCAATCATCCTCATCTTCGTGCCGCTCTTCCTGCCCACGCTGGTGGCACAGGAGTTTGACCTGGTGTGGTTCGGCATCATTGTTGTGGTGCTGACAGAGATCGGCCTGATCACGCCGCCGGTGGGCATGAACGTGTTCGTGCTCAAGGCCAACCTGCCCAAAGTGCCAGTGGGTGCCATCTTCCGTGGGCTGCTGCCCTTTGTAGGTGTCGACGTGCTGCGTCTGGCCGTGCTGGTCGGGTTTCCATCCATCAGTCTGGTTTTATTGCAGCTCATGAAGTGAACTGAGCGACAATCACAACATTGATCGGGAGAGACCGGCAAATCGATGGTTTGTCGGCGCCGAAGGAGCAACCGCCCCGGAAACTCTCAGGCAAAAGGACCGATCAATGCGCTTCGAACTCTGAAGAGTGGTCGGGATTCGTCCCCCGGCCCACCGCAGGAGCAAGCCCTGGCCCATGTGGCCGGGGTGAATCTCTCAGGTCCCAAACAGAGGGGGTCATGGTCCGCACACGGTGTGCGGGCCGTGCCCTTCATTGTTTGACGGCTTTCTGAAGAGATTTCCATGACCCACCTCATCGTCATCGGCGGCGGCATCACCGGCGTCACCAGCGCCTATGCCTTGGCCCGCCAGGGCCACCGCGTCACCCTGATCGAAAAGCACCGCTACGCCGGCATGGAAACCAGCCATGCCAACGGCGGCCAGCTTTCGGCCTCGAATGCCGAAGTCTGGACGCATCCTTCCACGCTCATCAAGGGTCTGAAGTGGATGCTCAAGGCCGACGCGCCGCTGCTGGTCAACCCCAAGCCTTCGTGGCACAAGCTGAGCTGGTTTGCGGAGTTCGTGGCCAACATTCCGAAGTACCGCGACAACACCGTGGCCACCGCCAGCCTGGCCGTGGCCGCGCGCGAGCACCTGTTCGGCTGGGCGGAGGCAGAGGGCATCGACTTCGACCTGAAGAAGCAGGGCATCCTTCACATCTACCGCGACCGCGCCGGCTTCGAGCATGCGGGCGAGGTGTCGAAGCTGCTGGCCGAAGGCGGCCTGCCGCGCCGCGCGGTCACGCCGCAGGAAATGCGCGCCATCGAACCCACGCTGCAGGGCGAATACTTCGGCGGCTACTTCACCGAAAGCGACAGCACCGGCGACATCCACAAATTCACCCACGGCCTGAGCCTGGCCTGTGAGCGCATGGGCGTGAAGCTCATGACCGGCCAGACCGTGCGCCAGGTGGAAAGCGACGGCGAGTCCGCACGCGTGACGCTGCACAGTGGCGAAGTGGTGATCGGTGATGCGGTGGTGGTGTGCGCCGGCGTGCACAGCCGCGCGCTGGGCGCCCAGCTCGGCGACCGGCTCAACGTGTATCCGGTGAAGGGCTACTCCATCACCGTCATGCTGAACGACGCGCAGAGCCAGACTGCCGCGCCGCAGGTGAGTTTGCTGGATGACGAAACCAAGCTGGTCACCAGCCGCCTGGGCGTGGACCGCTTCCGCGTGGCAGGCACGGCCGAGTTCAACGGCTTCAACCTCGACATCCGCGCCGACCGCATCCGCCCGCTCATCGACTGGGTGAACCGCTGCTTCCCCGGCGTGAGCACCCGCCGCGTGGAACCCTGGGCCGGCCTGCGCCCCATGATGCCCAGCATGCTGCCGCGCGTGGGTGCAGGGCGCCGCGCCAACGTGTTCTACAACACCGGCCACGGCCACCTGGGCTGGACGCTGTCGGCCATTACCGCGCACCAGCTCACGCAGCACGTGGCACAGTGGCAGGCTCAGCGGGCACCGGGCCGCGTGCTGATGCCCACAGCGGTCACACCCTGACCTTCCCCCACCGGAGTTCCCCATGGCCATTTCCGCCTTCGATCTGTTCAAGATCGGCATCGGGCCCAGCAGCTCGCACACGGTGGGACCCATGCGGGCGGCGCGCCTGTTCGTGGGCGGAATGCAATCGCAGGGCCTGCTCGCGCAGGTGGCCCGGGTGCATTGCGGTCTGTACGGCTCGCTGGGCGCCACCGGCAAGGGCCACGGCAGCGACAAGGCGGTGCTGCTCGGCCTGTGCGGCCACGACCCTGAAACCGTACCCATCGATGTGGTGGGACCGCTGGTGGATTCCATCCGCAGCGGCGGGCGCATCGTGCTCATGGGCGAACACGAAGTGGCCTGGAACGACCGCGAGGACCTGTCCTTCTTCCGCCAGACCCTGCCCTTCCACGCCAACGGCATGCGCCTGAGCGCCTGGGACGCCAGCGGTGCGTTGCTGGCCGAGCGCACCTACTACTCGGTGGGCGGCGGCTTCGTGGTGAGCGAAGAGGTGGCGGCCGACGGCAGCCGGCAGAAAGCCATTGCGCCCGACGCCACCGAACTGCCGATTCCCTTCCGCACTGGCGACGAGCTGCTGCAGCGCTGCCAGGAACATGGTCTGAGCATTGCCGGCGTGATGCGCGCCAACGAACGCCACTGGCGCAGCGACGCGGAAGTACGGGCAGGCCTGTTGCGCATCTGGGAGGTGATGCAGGCCTGCGTGGTGCGCGGCTGCAGCACCGATGGCGTGCTGCCCGGTGGTTTCAAGGTGAAGCGCCGCGCGCACCAGCTGCACCACGACCTGACCGCCCACCCGGAGAAGGCGCTGACCGACCCGCTGGCGGTGCTGGATTGGGTGAACCTGTACGCCCTGGCGGTGAACGAAGAAAACGCTGCCGGTGGCCGCGTGGTGACCGCGCCCACCAACGGCGCGGCCGGCATCGTGCCCGCGGTGCTGCACTACTACCGTCGATTTCTGCCCGGCGCCCACGACGACGGCGTGGTGGACTTCCTGCTCACGGCGGCAGCCATCGGCATCCTCTACAAGGAAAACGCCAGCATCAGCGGGGCCGAGGTGGGCTGCCAGGGCGAGGTGGGCGTGGCTTGCTCCATGGCGGCAGCGGCCCTTTGCGCCGTGATGGGCGGCACCCCGGAGCAGGTGGAGAACGCCGCCGAAATTGGCATGGAACACCACCTGGGCCTGACCTGCGACCCGGTGGGCGGGCTGGTGCAGATTCCGTGCATCGAGCGCAACGCGATTGCTTCGGTCAAGGCCATCAATGCCGCGCGCATGGCGCTGCGCGGTGACGGCACGCACTTCGTGAGTCTGGACAAGGTCATCAAGACCATGCGCGAAACCGGCGCCGACATGAAGACGAAATACAAGGAGACTTCGCGCGGTGGGCTGGCGGTGAACATCGTGGAGTGCTAGACATACTCCCCCCGCGCCGCAGCACTGGATTACCCCCCGCGCCGCCTCCGGCGTCCGCCCCTGGAAGGGGGGCGATGCCATTGGGCCGGCGGAGCCGGATCTTCGGCATCTCTGAACAAAGGCACGATCTCCGGCTGCACATTCCTCCGTTCGGGCTGAGCCTGTCGAAGCCCTCACACATGCCGTGGCGAGCCCTTCGACTAACTCAGGACCAACGGTGCTTTGGTGTGCGTGTTGGGCCACCCGAAACATCTCCCAACTCCGTTCGGGCTGAGCCTGTCGAAGCCTTCACACATGCCCTGGCGAGCCCTTCGACAAACTCAGGACTAACGGTGGTTTGCTGTGCGTGTTGGGCCACTCGAAACATCTCCCAACTCCGTTCGGGCTGAGCCTGTCGAAGCCCTCGCCAGACCGTTGCGGGTGCCATCCCCTCGAAGTTCTGGCTTCCCACCCCGAAGGCCTCAACTGACGAACGGAAAGCGGGCTCGGTAAAAACCCTCTGATCAGGCGAACGGTCGTTCTATTAAAAACGCGGTGCCGACTGGTACCAGTCGGTACCAGCGATTGAACGTCCAACAACCCGACAGAGGAGACAACCCCCATGACGAAGCTTTTGCCCTTGGCCGTGCTGGCCATGGCGGCCTGCGTGGCCCTGCCCGTGAGTGCCCAGACCGGCTACACCCAGACGCGCCACCCCATCGTGCTGGTGCACGGCCTGTTCGGCTTTGACGCCATCGGGCCCATCGATTACTGGTGGGGCATTCCGTCGGCCCTGCGCAACGGCGGCGCGCGGGTGTACGTCACGCAGCAATCGGCCGCCAACGCCAGCGAGGTGCGCGGCGAGCAGCTGCTGGCCGAACTGCGCCGGCTCAAGGCCGCGTACGGGCACCAGAAGTTCAACCTGATCGGTCACAGCCACGGTGGCCACACCATCCGGTACGTGGCGGCCGTGGCGCCGGACCTGGTGGCCTCGGTCACCAGCGTGGGCTCGCCGCACGCTGGCAGTCCGGTGGCCGACAACATCGCCGCCGCACTGGACGGAACCGGCAGCACCGCGGTGGCGGCCTCGTTGCTGAACGCGTTTGCTGGCATCGTGGGTGCACTCTCCGGCAGCGCGCAGCCGCAAAATTCCGAGGCTGCCATGCGCTCGCTCACCACCAAGGGCAGCGCCGACTTCAGCCGCCGCTTCCCGGCCGGCAAGCCCAGCGATGCCTGCGGCCAGGGCCAGGCGGTGGTGAACAACGTGCGCTACTACTCCATCGGCGGCACCGGGGTGCTCACCAATGCGCTCGACCCCACCGACGCGCTGCTCGGCGTCGGCGCGCTCAGTTTCGGCTTCAGCGCCAACGACGGCCTGGTGGGCCGCTGCTCGTCCCGCTGGGGTGTGGTGCTGCGCGACAACTACCCCTGGAACCACCTGGACGAGGTGAACCAGGCGTTCGGCCTGCGCGGCCTGTTCACGCCCGACCCGGTGGCCTTCTACCGATCGCATGCCAACCGCCTGAAGCAGGCGGGACTCTGATGCGCCTGGCCCACCCGTTGATCTGGGCAACCGCCGTGGCCGGCGGCATCGCCACCGTGGCGTGGTGGGCCCGGCCTGCCCCGCCAGCCACGCCCGCGGCGAAGGTGCTGACCGCGCCGCCCCCGCAGGGCACGGCCAACGGCTGGAGCTTGTTGGCCCTGGGCGGAGGCGACGCACCGGCCAGGCCGGCAGCAGCCACGCCGGACAAAGCGCTGATCGCTCCCGAAGATCTGTGGCAACGCATCTTTGTGGACGGCTCCTTGCGCGGCGCGGATCTGGATGGCGGCTGGGGCAACTGGAACGGCCAGCAGCTGCTCCCCAGCCGCGAACTGCGGCGCCGCTTCGACCAGTTGCTGACCACGGTGGGCGAAGCCGAGCCCGAGGAGCTGCGGGCGCTGGTGGCCTGGCTGGCCAAGCGCGACCTGGGGCCGCAAGGTGCGCAGGAAGTGCTCGCTGTGTGGGACCGCTACCTGAACCTGCAGCACCACGCCTTCCAGGAACCCATGGACCTGACCCGCCCCGACCGCTGGGGCCAGGTATTGCAGGAACACCAGCTGGCCAGGCGCGACGCCCTGGGTCCGGCCTGGGCCGACGCGTTCTACCGCGACGAAGAAAACGCGTTCCGCCAGCGCATCGACCAGGGGCCGACAGGTCGCACCCCAGAGCCCGAGTGGACCGCTGCGCCGCCGGCTGGCGTATCGCCCGAAGCGTGGCAACAGCAACGGGCCGCCGCCCTGGGGGCGGAAGCCGCCACCCGGCTGGCAGCCGAAGAACGCGCCCAGGCCGAATGGACCCAGCGGCTGAATCAGGCGCGTCTGACGGTGGAACGGCTTTCCGCCGCACCCGAACTCTCCGCCGTACAGCGCCAGGAGGCGGCACAAGCCTGGCTCAACGAGCATTTCCAGGGTACTGACCGGCTGCGTGCAAGCGCCCTGCTCGGCCTTTAAACTGCCGGCTCCCCGCTGCCCTGGCAGCACTCCCCGCGGTCCAGCCGCCAGCCCCCATGAACGCGCCCTTTCGCGTGTTGAGCCTCATCCCGCCGATGACGCAGCTCAACACGCCCTACCCGTCCACCGCCTACCTCACGGGCTTCTTGCGTTCGCGCGGCGTGGACGCGGTGCAGGCCGATCTGGCGCTGGCGCTGGTGCTCAAGCTGTTCACGCCCGAGGGTCTGGACGCCGTGCGAGGCGAAGCGCAGGTTCTGGATGAGCGCGACCGCAGCGGCAGCGTGCATGCCTTCCTGGACCAGTTCGACAGCTACCGCGCCACCATCGGCCCGGTCATCCGTTTCCTGCAGGGGCGCGACTCCACGCTCGCCCACCGCATTGCCGCGCGCGGCCTGCTGCCCGAAGGCCCACGCTTCGGTTCGCTCGACGCGTATGAAGACGATGGCACGGGCGATCCGCTGGCCTGGGCCTTCGGTGCCCTGGGCGTGCAGGACAAGGCCCGCCACCTGTGCACGCTGTACCTCAACGACCTGGCCGATGTGCTGCGCGACGCGGTAGACGAGCGCTTCGAATTCGTGCGCTACGCCGAATCGCTGGCCAGCAGCCAGCCCACCTTCGACCCGCTGGCCCATGCACTGGCTGCACCGCCCACACTGGTGGACCGGCTGCTGCAGCAGCTCACGCTGGCGGCAATGGCGCAACACCAACCCGCACTGGTGCTGCTCTCGGTGCCGTTTCCGGGTTCGGTGTACGCGGCGTTGCGCATTGCACAGACCATCAAGTGCCACCACCCCCAGGTGTGCATTGCGCTGGGCGGCGGCTTTGCGAACACGGAGCTGCGCGAACTCAGCGACCCGCGCCTGTTCGACTTCGTGGACTTCGTGACACTGGACGCCGGCGAGCGCCCCCTGCTGGCGCTGCTGGAGCATCTGCAAGGCAAACGCGGCCCCCAGCGCCTGGTGCGCACCTTTGTGCGCAACGCCGAGGGCCGGGTGCAGTACGTGAACCTGGCCGAGCCCGACGTGGCGTTCGAAGACGTGGGCACCCCCACCTGGGACGGCCTGCCGCTGGACCGCTACCTGAGCCTGCTCGACATGCTCAACCCGATGCACCGCCTGTGGAGCGACGGGCGCTGGAACAAACTCACCGTGGCCCACGGCTGTTACTGGAAGAAGTGCAGCTTCTGCGACGTGAGCCTGGACTACATCGGCCGCTACGAGACTGCCACAGCCGAAAAACTCGCCGACCGCATTCAGCAGATCGTGGAAGAAACGGGCCAGACCGGTTTCCACTTCGTGGACGAAGCCGCCCCGCCCAAGGCCCTGAAGGCGCTGGCCGAAGAACTGATCCGCCGCCAGCTCAACATTTCCTGGTGGGGCAACATCCGGTTCGAAAAGACCTTCACGCCCGAACTGGCCGAGCTGCTGGCGCAAAGCGGCTGCATCGCCATGAGCGGCGGGCTGGAAGTGGCCAGCGACCGGCTGCTCACGCTGATGAAAAAAGGCGTGTCGGTGGAACAGGTGGCGCGCGTGACCAGGGGCTTCAGCGACGCCGGCATCCTGGTGCATGCCTACCTGATGTACGGCTTCCCCACCCAGACGGTGCAGGACACGGTGGATGCGCTGGAATACGTGCGCCAGCTGTTCGAGAACGGCTGCATCCAGAGCGGCTTCTTCCACCGCTTCAGCTGCACCGTGCATTCGCCGGTGGGGCTGAACCCGGCGGAATATGGCATTGAGCTCATTCCGCTGCCGCCGGTGAGTTTTGCCAAGAACGACATCGGCTTCATCGACCCCACCGGCGTGGACCACGACGCGCTCGGCATCGGCCTGCGCAAGGCCATATACAACTACATGCACGGCCTGTGCGTGGAAGACGACGTGCGCCGCTGGTTCGAACACCTGCCCCACCCGGTGCCGCGGCCCACGGTGAAGCGCAACCGCATTGCGCGGGCGCTTCACCACGCGGGAAACCCCGCATGAAGAACAGCGGCTTCAAGGGCAACAAGCAGTCGCTGCCCAGCAAGTTGTGCGCGGTGTGCGGCCGGCCCATGACCTGGCGCAAGGCCTGGGCGAAGAACTGGGAGTCGGTGCTGTACTGCTCCGACGCCTGCCGAGCGCGCAAGTCCACCGTGAAAAACCACCCATGAACGCCCCACTGCCCGCCAAGGTCCGCAACCTCGTGATCGTGCTCGGCGACCAGCTCGACGCCGAGTCCACCGCCCTGCAAGGCTTTGACGCCGCCCAGGACGTGGTGTGGATGGCCGAGGTGGCCGAGGAATCCGAGCACGTGTGGTCGGCCCAGCAGCGCATTGCCGTGTTCCTCAGCGCCATGCGGCACTTTGCCGAACACCTGCGTGCGCAGGGCCTGCCCCTGCACCACACCCGGCTGGGCGACGCCGGCCCGGCGACTGGCGCGTGCTGCAGGCGCTGCGCGGTGTGGCCGAGCAGCACCAGCTGCCGCTGGACCTGCGCGACGACACGCACTTTTTCAGCACCGTGCGCGAATTCGCTGCGCATTCCAAGGGCCGAAAACAGCTGCGGCTGGAGTACTGGTACCGCGAGCTGCGGCAGAAGCACGACATCCTGATGGACGGCAAGCAGCCGGTGGGCGGCCAGTGGAACTTCGACGCCGACAACCGCGAGTCCTTCGGCAAGGCCGGTCCACAGAACGTGCCGCCACCTTCGCGCTTCGCGCCCGATGCGATCACGCAGGAAGTGATTGCAGAGGTGCAGACGCGGTTCGCCAAACACCCGGGCCGCCTGCAGCGTTTCGGCTGGCCGGTCACGCGGGTGCAGGCACTGGAGGCCCTGAATGCCTTCATCGAACAGCGCTTGCCTTTGTTCGGCCAGTACGAAGATGCGATGTGGGCCGGCGAAGCCTGGCTGTACCACTCGCACCTGAGCAGCGCACTCAACCTCAAGCTGCTCAACCCGCGCGAGGTGGTGGCCGCGGCCGAGGCCGCCTTCCAAAACGGCCATGCGCCACTGGCGGCGGTGGAAGGCTTCATCCGCCAGATCCTGGGCTGGCGCGAATACGTGCGCGGCATCTACTGGACGCAGATGCCCGGCTACCTCGACCTCAATGCGCTGGACGCGCAGGCCGAGCTGCCCGCCTGGTACTGGACCGGCAACACCGACATGGCCTGCCTGAAGGACGCCATCACCCAGACGCTGGACCTCGGCTACGCGCACCACATCCAGCGCCTCATGGTCACCGGTGGGTGGAACTGCCCAACACCCTGGGCATGAGCCAGTTCGGCGACGGCGGCCTCATGGCCAGCAAGCCCTACGTGGCCACGGGCAAGTACATCCAGCGCATGAGCAACCACTGCAAGGGCTGCCGGTTCGACCCCGCCCAGTCCACCGGCAACGATGCCTGCCCCTTCACCACGCTGTACTGGGACTTCCTGGCCCGCCACGAAGCCGTGCTGCGCACGAACCCGCGCATGGCCATGCAGATGAAGAACCTGGACCGGCTCGACGTTGAAGCGCGGGCGGCGATTGCGGCGCAAGCGGAAGACCACCGGCACGCGCAAGGGCAGTAGCCAGGCAACCTGCGCGGTCCCCCGTCTCGGGGAAGAACGTACACGAAAAACAGATTCTTTCGTGCTACATTTTTCGCGCCTTGTTTGGGAAGCAAGGGGCCGCATGGCGCTGGCTGGCCACCCCATTTCCCCTCGGCCCGGTACCCGGAGCGCGCAGGCGCCCAGCCGCCCTTGCGATGCGGCCATCAACAATGAAGGAGGAAGCTCATGTTCCACAAACCCTTCGGGCGCGCTCAGTTCCCCGGCGCCCCATCCACCCACCCCGGCTCCATGGCCCCGGTGCTTTGGCCACTGGTGCATGTCTTTGCCATCCAGGACGCGATCGCCATGGGAAAGGTGGCGTTGGTGCAGGCATGAAGGTGGGGATCTCCGCCGCTTCACCTGCTCCCGGAAAACCTTGTTCTGCAGCCGCCATGAAACGCAACCATTTCATCCAAAGACTCGCACTGGTCGCGCTGTTCGCCTCCAGCTCCAGCCATGCTCAGAGCACTTCTCCTGAAGTCGCCTCCGCCCTGCAGATGCAGGAAACCATCCAGAGGGAGCTGGGTCCGGCGCCGCAGGGATTTTTGTGGCAAGTCCACAAGACCGCCGTTTTCCCCAAGCCCACAACCTGGCATGAACAACAGTCAGCAGGCTCCAGTGCCGGGATTCCCTTTTCAACCTACGCCGCGAGTCCAGAGCGTTTCTCCCAGACGCAGATGTTCGAAATGGGGCTCACCGTGCAGATCATCAACGGCTCCCAACGGCTGAGGAACGTGGCAGCCAATCAGATGGCGCTCGTGTACCTCAAGCCCTTTCTGGACGCTCACAAGAAGGAAGACATTTTGGTGCTGAGCCAGGACACGCAGGGCAGCTACGAACGCACCCTGTTCCGGTACCAAGACGCGCCTCCCGGCATGACGCCGATCATCGTGCACAAGATGATCCTGGCCAACAACAGCACAGACAGCGTCCATGTGTTCACGTTTGAAAGCCCGGTATCCACCTGGGAACGCAATTGGGCCGCTTACGGAACGCCCTTCATGCGCCAGGTCAACATCCTGAGCAGCACGCCGAACCGATAACGGCAACCGCCTGGGCGGAGTCTGGCTGCTCAGGCCTGAGCGCCCTGCCCTTCGGCAATCTGCCGCAGCGCGCGCTCGAACACCTCGGCTGGCTGGCCACCGGAGATCAGGTGGCGGTCGTTGATGATCACGGCCGGCACCGAATGGATGCCGTGGCTGGTGAAGAACTGCTCGCGCTCGCGCACATCGTCGGCAAACGCACTGCTCGCCAGCACCGTGCGGGCGCGCTCCACATCCAGCCCCGCCTCGGCCGCGCAGGCCAGCAGCACGGCGTGCGATTCCATGGCTTCCGAACGGGTGTGACAGGCTGCGAGCAGCGCCTTCTTCAGGGCCCTCTGCTGGCCGGGTGCGCCTTCCAGTTCCGCCCAGTGCAGCAGGCGGTGGGCGTCGAAAGTGTTCCAGATGCGGCCGCGGCCTTCGGGGTTGAAGGTGAAACCCACCTCCGCGCCACGCTGGCGGATGGTCTCGCGGATCTGGCGCTGCTGCTCGGGGGTGGAGCCGTATTTCTGCGTCAGGTGCTCGCCGATGTCCTGGCCGCCCGGGCCCATCTGCGGGTTGAGCTCGAACGGCTGGAAATGCAGGTCGGCCTGCACCACGCCGTCCAGCCGGGCCAGCGCCTGCTCCAGCGCGCCCAGACCCACGGCGCACCAGGGGCAGGACACGTCGGACACGAAGTCGATCTTGAGTGAGGAAGTCATGTCCGCGATGGTAGGCGCGCTGCACTGCACCGGCACACCCACCGAGCAAGCCCACGCCCAGCCCGAGGGCTTGCGCGACAATCGGCCGCTGTCCCGTTGTCTCTGGTACCCCAAGCCTCTCATGACCGACCGCTACGCCGTTTTTGGCCACCCCATTGCGCACAGTAAATCGCCGCTGATCCACGGCCTGTTCGCCCAGGCCACCGGCCAGGCGCTGGAATACACCGCCATCGAAGCACCGCTGGAGGGTTTTCGCGACACGCTGCTGGCCTTCCGCGCGGCCGGCGGACGCGGCGCCAACGTGACCCTGCCGTTCAAGCTGCAGGCCTTCGAGCTGGCCACCCATCCCTCCGAAGCGGCGCGCATGGCGGGCGCAGCCAACGCGCTGAAGTTCGATGGCGAGCGCATCCTGGCCGAGAACTTCGACGGCATGGGCCTGGTGAACGACCTGCAGCGCAACCTCGGCGTGGCGCTGGCGGGCAAGCGGGTGCTGCTGTGCGGGGCCGGCGGTGCCACGCGCGGCGCCATCCTGCCCATTGCGGCCGAAAAACCAGCGCTCATGGCGGTGGCCAACCGCACCGCGGCCAAAGCCCACGCATTGCAGGCCGATTTCGCCAACCACCTCGCCCTGCACACCGGCGGCTACGAAGACCTGGGTGGCATGACTTTCGACGTGGTGATCAACGCCACCTCCACCGGCCTGTCGCAGGACCGCCTGCCCCTGCCTCCGGACGTGTTCGCCCGCGACGCCCTGGCCTATGACATGGTGTACGGCAAGGGCCTCACGCCGTTCCTGCAGCAGGCCACGGAAGCGGGGGTGGATCGCCTGGCCGACGGCGTGGGCATGCTGGTGGAACAGGCTGCCGAGGCTTTTGTGTGGTGGCGCGGCGTACGGCCCGACACCCGCACCGTGATCGACCGACTCACCGTTCCGCTGACCTGATATCCGCCTGCGAAAGAAACACCCATGTCCACCATCCTTCTGCTCAACGGCCCCAACCTCAACCTGCTCGGCACGCGCGAACCCGCCGTGTACGGCGCCACCACGCTGGCCGACGTGGAGGCCATGTGTACCGACGTGGCCAACGGCCTGGGCCACTCGCTGGAGGCCTTCCAGAGCAATCACGAAGGCGCCCTGCTCGACCAGATCCACGCCGCCGGCCGGCGCTACAAGGCCGGTGAGCTGCTGGGCGTGGTGTTCAACCCGGGCGCTTTCACCCATACCTCGGTGGCGCTGTTCGATGCCATCAGCGGGGTGAAGCCCATGCCGCTGATCGAGGTGCACATCTCCAACGTGCACGCCCGCGAGTCCTTCCGCCACCACTCCTACGTGTCGCCGGCGGCGGCGGGCATCGTGGTGGGTTTCGGGGTGGACGGCTACCGCCTGGCGATTGAAGGCCTGGTGCGCAAGGCGGCGCAGGCAGCCGGCTGACGCGCCCGTCTTGCGGGCGACACCGCCGCCCACAAAGGCAAGCGGCAGGGTCCACAATCCAGCAGTGAAAACCCGCCACTTCGCCCAACTGGTCGCGCTCTCGGCCCTCTGGGGCGCCTCTTTCCTGTTCATCCGCATTGCCAGCCCTGTCATGGGGCCGATGGTGCTGGCCGGCTGCCGCGTGGCGCTGGCGGGCATCACGCTGGCGCTCATCATGCGCGGCCTCAGGCAGGGTTGGCCGTGGGAACACTGGCGCGAATTGCTGCTGCTGGGTGCGCTGTCGGTGGCCGTGCCCTTCCTGCTCTACGCCTGGGCGGCGCTGCATTTGCCAGCAGGTTACAGCGCACTGCTCAACACCACGGCGGTGGTGTTTGGCACGCTGGCGTCCGCCTGGTTCAAGGAGGACACGCTCACACTGCGCAAGCTGCTGGGCTGCGCCCTGGGCTTCGTGGGCGTGGGCTTGATCGTGCGACTCGGCCCGGTGCAGCCGGACGCCGCCACGCTGGCGGCCGCGCTGGCCTGCGTCACGGCTGCGGCCTGCTACGGCTTTTCCACCCCGCTCATGAAGCGCGCCACCACGCGCATGCAGCCACTGGCCATTGCCGCCGGCATCCACCTGGCCGCCCTGGTGCTGGTGCTGCCGGGCACCGTCTGGGGCTGGCCGCAGGCGCGTTTCACCTGGGAAGCCATGGGCGCGCTGCTGCTGATGGGCGTGGTGACCTCTGGCCTGGCCTACTGGGCGCACCTGCGCATCATCCGGCAGGTGTCGCCGGTGGCGGCCATGAGCCCGGTGTTCATGATCCCGGTGTTCGGCGTGGCCTGGGGCCACCTGTTTCTGGGCGAAGCCCTGTCTTCGGGCATCTTCCTGGGCGGCGCACTGGTGCTGCTGGCCTCGGCCCTGGTCACCGGCTTCAATCCGCTGCGGCGGCGGCCAGTGGTGGACCCGGCGCCCTGA
>JALORL010000085.1 GCA_025458915.1 Hydrogenophaga sp. | reverse complement strand
GGTGACCATCACCACCGTGCCGGTGTAGCCGGCCAGGCCGCGGCCGATCTCGGCGATGACGCGCGCGTTGTCGCGCAGCAGGTCCAGCCGCGTTTCACCAGGCCGGCTGTTGCGGCCGGCGGCCACCACCACCACGCGGCACTGGCGCATCTCGGCCAGCGTGGCGGTGCGCAGCTCGCACTCGGGGTAGAAGGCCGCGCCGTGCGCCAGGTCCATGGCCTCGCCTTCGGCGCGCGCGGCGTTCAGGTCGTGCAGCCACAGGGCGCTGGCCACGCCCGCATGCAGCGTGGACACGGCCACGCTGGTGCCCACCGAACCGGTGCCGATGATGCCGACGTGTCTTTGCATGGAGCCTCCTGGGGCGAGCCCACCCGGGGCGGGTGGTGGCCACCACGATACCTGCGTGGCTCGCGCTAGAGTCGCCGGCGCCAATGAACACCACCGAACTCTTCCTCGTGGCCATGCTGATGGTCTTCAGCATTCCCTACCTGCTGTGGCGGCTGGGGCGCACCGACTACTGGGCGCCGCTGGTGGTGGTGCAGATCGTCACCGGCGTGCTGCTGGGCCCGGGCCTGCTGGGCGCGGCCTTCCCGGCCTACCACCAGGCCGTCTTCACGCCGGCGGTCATCAGCGCGCTGAACGGTGTGGCCTGGTGGGCGGTGTCGCTCTTCGTCTTCCTGGCCGGCATCGAGCTCGACCTCGGGCAGGCCTGGAAACACCGCCGCGAAAGCGTGGTCACCTCGGGGCTGGCGCTGTTCACACCCATGCTGCTGGGCTGTGCGGCGGCGGCCGTGCTGCTGGTGGTGCCGGGCTTCGTGGGCCCGCGCGCGCAGACCTGGCAGTTCGTGCTGGGCATCGGCATGGCCTGCGCGGTGACGGCGCTGCCCATCCTCATCCTGCTGATGGAGAAGATGGGCATCTTCCGGCAGGCCCTGGGCCAGCGCATCCTGCGCTATGCCAGCCTGGACGACATCGCCATCTGGGGCGCGAAGCCGACCGCTGGTACGTGGCGCTGGTGTGGCTCATCCTCGTGGCCCTGGGCGCCGACTGGTGCGGCCTGCACTACATGGTGGGCGCCTTCCTGGCCGGCGTGGCGCTGGACCTGCGCTGGTTCGACCGCGACAAGCTCGACGCGCTGCGCCACCACGTGCTGCTGGTGCTGATGCCGGTGTTCTTCCTCAGCACCGGCCTGCGCACCGACTGGAACCTGGGCGGCGCCACCGTGCTGCTGGCCGCCGGCCTGCTGCTGGCCGCCAGCGTGGCCGGCAAGCTGCTGGGCGTGCGCCTGGCGGGTTGGGTGCAGGGCTGGCCGCCCGCCGAGGCGCGCGTGGCGGGTTGGCTGCTGCAGACCAAGGGCTTGATCGAGATCATCTTCGCCAACGTGCTGCTGGACAAAGGCGTCATCAGCGCCGAGACCTTCACCGCGCTGCTGCTGATGGCCGTGGCCAGCACCATGCTCACGGTGCCGATGGTGACGCCGCTGCTCCAGCGCGACCCGGGGCGGATCGGGCGCAGCGGCTAGGCGCGGGGCCGCAGCGCCTTGTAGACCCGCTGCAGCAAGTGCTCAGTCACCATCTGGCGGAAATCACCACCGCTCATCAACTTGCCGAAGATGTCTTCATTGCCGTCCATGCGCTCAATGAGCAGGCTCTCGAAAGCCTGCTCGAAGACGTAGCGGAAGTCTTCGGCTGAATTCGACGCCGCGGCCGTGCGCAGGGCATCGCTCTCGATCGCAGCTTCCTGAATCTGATCGAAGAACAACTGGTCGGCCTGCGTGAAGGCGGTACCGAAACGCTCGTTCAGCACGTCGATCAGCTCTGACAGCCGCACCAGCGGATCTTCCTGACCCGTTCCCACATCGCCCGGCCCTTTCAGGGCCCTGGCTTCGCCGGCGGCCAGGTCGATGTGCCTCTCACCCATCAGCTGCAACCGGTAGAACTGCAACTCCACGGCATCGTCCACTTGCAGCGGCCCGCCGCCATCGCGCCGGGGCAGCTTCGTCAGCAGATGGCGAAGGTAGGTGTAGAGCTGTTCCAGGTCGCTGTCCTGGTACGGAATTACCTGTGCCAGGAAGCCGTATAGGTTGCGGAAGTTGACCAGCAGCGCCTTGACGGTTTCGCGGTCTTCCTCGGGCAGGGCCTTGAAACGTTCCACCGCCTTGTCAAGAACGCCGTTCAGCGCGGCATGGTCGTGCACACCCAGCAGGCTCTTCGGCTTGAAGTAAACCGCGCAGAAGGCCTGCACCTCCTCGCCGAAGACCAGCCCGGTTTCTTCGATGTCGTGCTGCAGCCGGTACAGGTGCTGCGCATCGGTCAGCGGCTCGGTGGGCGTGTCTTCGTAGTAGGGCTTGAAGGCCTTGTAGATGTCTTCAGGCTGATTGCGAAAGTCGAGCACGAAGGTGTCTTCCTTGCCGGTGCAGGCGCGGTTCAGGCGCGACAGCGTTTGCACGGCTTGCAGGCCCGTGAGCGTGCGGTCCACGTACATGGTGTGCAGCAAGGGTTGGTCAAAGCCCGTCTGGTACTTCTCGGCCACCAGCAACACCTGGTAGTGCGGGCTGTCGAAGCGCTCGGGCAGCTCGCTTTCCTTGATGCCACCGTTCATGCCCACTTCTGTCCAGGCCTTGCCCGGTAGCTTGGGGTCTTCAACGCTGCCCGAGAAGGCCACCAAAGTCTTCACATCGGTGTAGCCCTTCTCGGCGATGTAGGTGTCGAAGGCCTGCTTGTAGCGCACGGCATGCAGCCGCCCCTCGGTCACGACCATCGCCTTGGCCCGGCCGCCGATCTTGTGCCGTACGAAGGTGCGGAAGTGCTCAACCATCACCTCGGTGCGCTTGCGCAGGTTTACCTCGTGCAGGGTGAGCGTGCGCGCCAGTGCGCGCGCTGCCTTCTTGCGCTCCACATGCGGGTCGTCGTCGCCCACCTGCACCAGGCGGAAGTAGGTGGCGTAGGTGATGTAGTGCTTCAGCACGTCGAGGATGAACTTCTCCTCAATGGCCTGCCGCATGCCGTAGTGGTGAAACGGCGCCTCGCCCGAAGGCCCGGGCTCGTCGAAGACCTTCTTGGTCTTGTACTTGGGCGTGGCCGTGAAGGCGAAGAAACTCAGGTTGGGCTGCCGGCCGCGTTTGAGCATCTCGCGCACCACGCCGGCCGTAGGGTCGGCAGGGTCGTCTTCGTTGTCCGCCTTTTGCTCGGGGTTCTCGGCCAGCCACCGGGCCGCTGCTTCTTGCACACCATCGGCGTTCAGCACACCCTTGAGTTCCATCGCGCTTTCGCCCGATTGGGAGCTGTGCGCCTCGTCCACGATGACCGCGAAACGCTTGCCCGCGGTGCTGATCTTCAAGCCCGCCGCCAGCTCAGGCGGCAGCTCTTGGTGCAGCTTCTCCAGCGTCTCGGCGACGAAGGGAAACTTCTGCAGCGTGGTGATGACGATGGGCGTGCTCTGCGCCAGCGCCAGCACCAGCTGGCGGGTGTCATCGTCGATCTTCTGCACCACGCCCTGCTTGTGCTCGAACTGATGCACGGTGTTTTGCAGCTGCTGGTCGAGCACGCGCCGGTCGGTGACGACGATGACCGAATCGAACACCTTCACGTTGTTGGCATCGTGCAGGCTGGACAGCCGGTGCGCCACCCAGGCGATGGTGTTGCTCTTGCCCGAACCCGCCGAGTGCTGCACCAGGTAGTTGTGCCCGGCCCCGTGCACTTGCGCATGCGCCACCAGGCGGCGCACGGCGTCCAGCTGGTGGTAGCGCGGGAAGACCAGGGTCTCCTTGCTGATCTTCTTCACACCGGCGTCAGTGAGGATGCGTTTTTCTTCCACCTGCAGGTGCATGAAGCGGCCCAGGATGTCGAGCAGGCTGTCGCGTTGCCACACCTGCCGCCACAGGTAAGCCGTTCGGTGGCCGCCATCGGCCGCCGAGGGGTTGCCGGCACGGCCGGCGTTGCCCTGGTTGAAGGGCAGGAAGTGGGTCTGCTAGCCTGACAGGCGCGTGCACATCCAGGCCTCATCGGTGTCTACCGCGAAGTGCACCAGCGCGCGCTTCTTGAACTCAAAGATCAGCTCGCGCCCGTCTCGGTCTTTCTTGTATTGCGCCTTGGCATCGGCGGCGGTCTGGCCGGTGAGGGCATTCTTGAGTTCGGCTGTGAGCACCGGCAAGCCATTGACGAAGAGCACCACGTCCAGGCTCTTGTTGTGCGCGTGGCTGTAGTAGAGCTGCCGCGTCACCGTCAGCTGGTTCTGCGCGTACTGCGCCAGCGTCTGCGCGTTCAGCGTGTTACTGGGCGCGAACACGGCCACGCGCAGCGTCTTGCCATAACACTTGAAGCCTTGGCGCAGCACCTTCAGCAGGCCCTTGGTGTCCAGCTCTTTGACCAGGTGGTCCAGCACCACGGCTTCGGTGGCGCTGCCGTGTATCTGCTGCAGGCTTTGCCACAAGGTGGGCTGCGTGGCCTGGATGAAACCGAGCACCAGCGCGGGGTCGAGTGCGCGGGCACGGTCGTAACGGTCTTTCGCCTCGCCCTGCCGGTAATCCACGAAGCTGTAGCCGCCGCGGCTGCACAGCTCTTCGACGATGGCGTCTTCCAGGCGGGCTTCGGTGTGCAGCTTCATGGGCGGCCTTGTGGGGGCTCGGTTCAGGCGGGCACGGGCACCGCGACTTCGCGCACGTCGATCTGGCCGGTGACGGCGGCGGTGATGAGGGCGGTGCGGTACTCCTGCAGTTTGCGCACTGCATTTGATGCCGCGGCCAGCATTGCTTCGACTTTCTCCAATTGACTTTCTAGCTGTGCCAGGATAACGGTCTGCATGTGCCGTTGAGGTGGGAGTGAGATGGTTATGTCTTTGATGTCCCCCAAACTGAGCTGGACCTTCGTGCCACCGTATGCCGCAATTCTTAGCTGATGCTTACCAAGCTCGGATAGCACCGTGTATGCCGCCCACCTTGGATCAATCACAGCCTCCTCGACGCGTACGAGTGCGAGGTGCTGGCTTACATAGGCGAGCTCCATGCCTTGCGGCACCACTCCGACGGAGCCCAAGTCTGCTGTGATGGAGATGAGCAAGTCACCAGCGCAGGTTTGCGTCCGCTCTCCCTCTGCACCCTCGGGCGGATCAACACGCTGAAGATCGGTTGACGAGATCACGATGTTGTCGCGATGTAGATTCGTGATGCGGAGGAAGAGCGAGCCCTCATCGGCAAAGTACTGAGCCCATCCTCTGGGTCCGCTGGTAACGGTTTTGGTGAGATATCGGAGCCGCCTGCTAGTCCAGCCTCTGGGTGCGCTCTCCACGAGCAACTCGCCCGGCTTTCGCGTTCCTGCTCCTTTGCCATACCCGCCAGATACCGCCAGAGTTATCAGTGAGTTCCGTTCTTCCAACAGTCGCTGGGCCAATTCACGTTTCTTGCAAATCAGCGCATCAACCTGAGCAGTCTTCCAGCTCAAGAGTGAAGCAATGGCTACTTGCTCTCTGAGACTTGGTATCGGTACCGGCAAGTCCTTGATCGTGTCCTGCCCAATGTTCTGCATCGACCCGCTGGCACCCGTCGCATCCCGTTCGTATTGGAACCTGGCCGCCGGCGTGCGCAGAAAGTAGGTCAGGAATTCCGGGTCCAACTCAGGCTCGGGCCGGATGCGAAAGAGCTTGTCACACAGCAGCAGCTTGCTGCGCACCCGGGCGGGCACCACGGCCGCACTGCCCACCAGTTCGCGGGTGTTGGCGCGGCTCACCAGAACATCGCCTGGGTGCAACTCGTACTCGGGCAGAGGTTCAAGCTCGGGCGGCAGTGCCTTGTTCTCGTTGGCGTCAAAGCGGTGGCTGTTGACACAACCCACCTTCATGACGCCCCATTGCCCAGGCTCAGCAGGCTCGTTGTCGCACTGCGGAGACCAGCCCTGCTCAATGCCACGGGTGACAAAGCGCAGACGTTTGATTTGCCAATGCGCGGGCACTTTTCCAATGGGGCCGTCAGGCACCTCGCGATAGGCCGGGTAAGCCGGATACCTCACTGCCGCCTCGCCTTCGCCTGCTTCTCCACCGCTTCCAGCCTCTGCAGGTCCTCTGCGTCGGCCGCCAAGGCTTCATCACGCCGCCGCTGCGCATCGAATGCCTCGTAGCGCGTGTGCACCACCTGCTTCATGTCCTCGTGGCTCACGCGCCCGGGGCCTTGCAGCAGCGGCCGGTCGTTGAACTGCAGCAGGCGGTCGACGTTCTGGCGCCAGTAATCCAACGTGAGTTCCTTGCGTTCCTTGGCGCGCAGTTCGGCCTGTTCCAGAAAGATCACCACCAGGCGGTTCAGCGTGTCCACCTCGTCGGCGCTGAGGTAGTTCTTGGCCACGGTCACGTCGGCCTTGCGCACGCGGCTGCCTTCCCAGGTGCTCAGGGCCATGTGCGGTGCCGTTGGGTCGGCCCGGGCCAGCACCAGTTCTGCGGCCGTCTGCTGCGTCACTGCGTAGAGCAGCTTGTTCTGCACCTCGGCGAAGAAGAGTTGCGCGGCGCTGTCGCTGGCGCGGTAGTCGGCGCTCAAGGCGAAGAGCTCCCGCACTTTTTGGTAGAAGCGCTTCTCTGAGGCTCGTATCTCACGGATGCGGGCCAGCAGCTCGTCGAAGTGGTCCCAGCCGCCGGGGTTCTTCAGGCGTTCGTCGTCCATGACGAAGCCCTTCACCAGGTATTCGGCGAGGTGTGCCGTGGCCCACTGGCGGAACTGCGTGCCGCGCACGCCCTTCACGCGGTAGCCCACGGCCAAGATCATCTCCAGCCGGTAGAGCTTGGTGCGGTAGCGCTTGCCGTCAGCGGCAGTTGTCAAGGATTCCTTGACAACTGCGTCCGCAGCCAGCTCGCCCTCCTTGAGCACGTTGTTCAGGTGCAGGCTGACGTTCTGCTTGGTGGTGGCGAAGAGTTCGGCCATCTCCAGCTGGCTCAGCCACACACTGCCGTCCTGCGCACGCAAGCGCACTTGGGCCCGCCCATCGTCGGTCTGGTACAGGATCAGTTCGCTCACGCCGTCACTTCCTTCAGTAGCGCCATGATGTCGCGTTCCAGCGTCTCGATGTCGGCCTCGATGGCGTGCAGCGGCCGGGGCGGCTGGTACTCGTAGAAGTGGCGGTTGAAGGGGATCTCGTAACCCACCTTGGTCTTGCTGTGGTCGATCCAGGCGTCGGCGCGGTAGGGCAGCACCTCGGCAGCCAGGTAGGCTTCGCAGTGCTCTTGAACCAGGTTCAGCAAGGGGTCTATGTCGACCTTGCCCTTGTTCTTCTTGCTCTCGTAGTCCAGCGGCAGCGGCAATGGAATGCCCGGCGGCAGGGGCACGTTCTCGGTGTCGCGCAGCTCGGGGTCGGGCTCGGATTCGCCCCTGCGGTTCCAGCAGACCTCGGCCGTGGGGTCGCGCTCGCCCAGGGCGCCGGGGGCCAGCAGGGCCGCCTTCAGGCTGGCGTCCAGGCCCAGCCCGGCGGCGTCGAAGGCCGCCGAAAGATCGGCGTCGAATTCCGCCCGGTCCTTGACCAGCTGGCCCGCGGCAAAGGCGGGTTTCATCCCACCCAACACCTTCAGGATAGCGGCTTGAGCGGCTTGGCCGGTGAGCACTTCGGCCTCAGCCGCTGCCTTGTTCTTGCGTTTGCGCGAGATGGCGAGGTCGGCAAAAGCGCCCAGCCGCTGCACGCGGGCCAGACGCTCATCGGTGACCGCAAAGTTCAGGCGAAGTGGCCGTTCGACAGTGATCTTCAAGTAGCCGAAGTCGGCATTGCGCAAGATCTTGCTGACGCCGGCCGTGCGCGTCTGGTCACGTTGCGTGTCGATGTTGGTTTGTATCTCGGCCAGGCTCATGCGCACGCCATCGCGGAACTCGCCGTACAGCCGGGTGAGCATGGCAATGTGGTCGGGCGAACCATCGCGCACATCATTGCTGCCATCGGTGCCGTCGCCCAGGCGTTTGCGCTTGTCGCCCAGGCTCTTCTTCATCTTGCGTGCGAACTCGCTGCCGTCGATGAGTTGCACCAGGCCGGCCCGTTCGGGCCGCTTGCGGTTGGTGACGAGCCAGACGTAGGTGCTGATGCCGGTGTTGTAGAAAAGCTGGTCGGGCAGGCCGATCACGGCTTCCAGCATGTCGTTCTCGATGATCCAGCGGCGGATGTTGCTTTCGCCGCTGCCTGCATCGCCCGTGAACAGCGGCGAGCCGTTGAAGACCACGGCAATGCGCGAGCCCTCGCCGCCGTCCGCGGGGGCAGGCTGCATTTCGGAAACCATGTGCAGCAGGAACAGCAAGGCCCCGTCGTTGATGCGGGGCAGGCCAGGCCCGAAGCGGCCCTTGAAGCCGAATTCGTTGTGTTCGCGGGTGACGTGGTCCTTCTCGGGCTTCCATTCCACGCCGAAGGGCGGGTTGGCCAGCATGTAGTGAAAGCGCTCTGTCGGGTGACCGTCGCCGTCGACAAAACCTTCCTTCGCTTTGCCGGTGCCCAAGGTGTTGCCGTAGACGATGTGGCCCGTGTCTTCGTCCTTGATCATCAGGTCAGAGCCGCAGATGGCGTAGGACTCGGGGTTGTATTCCTGGCCGAACAAGCGCACGTGGGCGCCGGGGTTCAGGCCAGTCTGCGGGCTGCTGATGAGCTTCTCTGATTCAGAAAGCATGCCCCCGGTGCCGCAGGTGGGGTCGTAGATCTTGATGACCTTGCTCTCGCGGTAGACCAAGTCGTCATGCGTGAACAGCAGGTTCACCATGAGCTTGACCACCTCACGCGGCGTGAAGTGGTCGCCGGCTTCTTCGTTCGCCTGTTCGTTGAACCGGCGCACCAGGTCTTCGAACAGGTGGCCCATGGCCATGTTGGGCAGCGTGTTCGGGTGGAGGTCCACGGCTGCCACCTGCTTCACCACTTCGAAGAGCCGATTCGCTTCTTCCAGCTTCTCGATCTCTTCCTCGAACTTGAACTTCTCCAGGATGCGCCTGGCGTTGCCCGAGAACCCTGCGATGTACTTCACCAGGTTTGCGGCCAGTTTGTCAGGGTCGCCCAAAAGCTTCTGGAAGTTGAAGCCGCTGGTGTTGTGGAAGTGCAGTTTCAGCCGCTTGTTGATCACCCGGTCCAGCGCGTCGGCTTCGTACTTGCCCTCGGTCGTCAGCTGGCCGTGCAGCTTCATCACGGCGTCGAGCTTGCCCTCGAGCACACAGTCCAGTCGCCGAAGCACGGTCAAAGGGATCATCACGCGCCGGTATTGCGGCGGGCGATAGGGCCCACGCAGCAGGTTGGCAATGTTCCAGATCAGGTCGCTGGTGTGCTTGTGGCTTTCGATCATGTGCAAAGGTGGGCAGTCTTCTCAGGCGCTCAGGCCGGCTTCACGTACCGGTGCGTGAAGCGGTCGCTCTCGCCAATGGCGGCGTAACGCGCACGGTCCACGTCCTTCAGCGCGAACACCGGCGGCAGGGTCCACACGCCGTTGGGGTGGTCTGCGGTGTCCTTGGGGTTGGCGTTCACTTCGCTCTTGGCGCCCAGCACGAAACCGACGGCGCGGGCGCGCTCTTCCATCAGCGCTTCGGTGACGTAGCCGCTCTTCTTCATCGCTTCGAGGTCGGTGCCCGGCTTGGCGCGGTGGTCCACCACGCCCAGCACGCCGCCGGGCTTCAGCATCGCGAAGCAGCCACGCAGCTTGTCGTCCAGCGAGTTGTCGCTCACCCAGTTGTGCACGTTGCGGAAGGTGAGCACCAGGTCGGCGCTGCCGGCCGGCACCTCGGGCGCGCCGGTGGCGGAGGGCAGCGTGGCCAGCACGGCCTTGTCATACAGCTCGGGCGCCTTGGCCATGCGCTCGGCGAAGTTGGCGCGGCTGCGGCGCATGTTCTGGTTGGCGCTGTCGGCCGGGAAGTGCGCCAGGTAGAGCTTGCCGCTGGCGCGCAGGTAGGGCGCC
>JALORL010000084.1 GCA_025458915.1 Hydrogenophaga sp. | reverse complement strand
CCGCAGGACGTGGTGCGGCACGACGAGGACGATCCCTACCTGGTGGTGGCGGCCGACAAGGGCACGGCCACCTTCAGCGACATTGCCAACGGCGTGAGTGCTTCCTACGGGTTCTGGCTGGGCGACGCGTTTGCTTCCGGTGGTTCCGTGGGCTACGACCACAAGAAGATGGGCATCACTGCGCGCGGTGCGTGGGAATCGGTGAAGCGCCATTTCCGCGGCCTGGGCGTGGACACGCAGAGCCAGCCCTTCACGGTGGCCGGCATTGGCGACATGTCGGGCGACGTGTTCGGCAACGGCATGCTGCTGTCCATCCAGATCAGGCTGGTGCTGGCCTTCGACCACCGCCACATTTTCATCGACCCGAACCCGGATGTGGGCATCAGCTACGCAGAGCGCCAGCGCCTGTTCCAGCTGCCGCGCTCCAGCTGGGACGATTACGACAAGTCGCTCATCAGCGAAGGTGGCGGCGTGTTCCCGCGCAGCGCCAAGTCCATCAAGCTGAGCCCGCCGGCACGCGCCGTGATCGGCACCGATGCCACGGAAATGGCGCCGAACGATCTGCTCAACGCCATCCTGAAGGCACCGGTGGACCTGCTGTACAACGGCGGCATCGGCACCTATGTGAAGGCCAGTTTCGAGAGCCATGCGCAGGTGGGCGACAAGGCCGGGGATGCCTTCCGCGTGAACGGCAACGAGCTGCGCTGCAAGGTGCTGGGCGAGGGTGGCAACCTGGGCTGCACGCAGAACGGGCGCATCGAATTCGCGCAGGCGGGCGGGCTCATCTACACCGACGCCATCGACAACTCGGCCGGCGTGGACTGCTCGGACCACGAGGTGAACATCAAGATCCTGCTGGGTGCGGTGCAGGAAGCCGGGGGTCTCACGCTGGAGAACCGCAACGCGCTGCTGGCCAGCATGACCGACGAGGTGGGCCTGCTGGTGCTGCAGGACAACTATTACCAGACGCAGCAGATCGAGCTGGCGGCTGCGCGGCCGACCTACCTGCTGGACGGCCAGCAGAACCTGATGCGCTGGCTTGAAGGCAAGGGGTTGCTGAACCGCGCCATCGAATATCTGCCCACCGACGAAGAACTGGCCCGGCGCAAGCGCGAGGGCCGGGGTCTCACGCGGCCGGAGAACGCCGTGCTCATGGCTTACGCCAAGATGAATCTGTTCGAAGAGCTGTGCGCCAGTGCATTGCCCGACGATCCGTTCTACGCGCGCGTCCTCAAGGTGTATTTCCCCAAGGTGCTCGGCGAGCGCTACGGCGATGCGATTGCCCGCCACCCGCTGCGCCGCGAGATCATTGCCACCTACATGACGAACGCGGTGGTGAACCGCGTGGGCGCCACTTTCGTCAACTTCCTGGCCAATGAAGCTTCGTGCACGGCCAGCGAGGTGGTGAGTGCCTACACGCTGGCGCGCGAGGTGTTCGGTCTGGAGCCGATCTGGGACCGCATCGACGCGCTGGACAACCGCGTTGCCTCGCAGTTGCAGCTGGACCTGCTGACGCAACTTGCCGCCATTGCCCAGCGTGCCAGCCGCTGGATGCTGCGGCACCGGGGTCAGGGCGACCTGCCTGCCATGATTGCGCGCTACCAGCCGGCGGCCAGCACGCTGCGCCAGAATGTGGAGCAGTGGTTGCCCGAGACCGCTCTGGCCCAGTGGCGAGCGGCCAGCACCCGGCTGGTCGAGGCCGGCGTGGATGCCCAGCTGGCCGAAGACCTCACGGTGCTGGATCACCTGTACCCGGTGCTCGACCTGGTGGACGTGGCTGCCAGGGCCGGCAGCACGCTGGAGCAGGCTGCGCGCACCTACTACGCCATTGAAAACACCCTGGGCCTGGCCCTGTGGCGCGAGCAGATCGGCAAGCTGCCCACCGACTCGCTGTGGCAGACCCAGGCCCGCGCCAGCGCACGCGACGACGTGTATTCGATTGCGTCGCAGATTGCACAGACCTTGCTGTCCGGCCAGCAACCCCTGGCCCAGTGGATCGACCGCCACGGCCGGTCCATCGACCGCCTCAACGCCATGCGCGACAGCCTCGCCGGTCAGGCGCCGGATCTGGCGCCGGTGTCCGTGGCGTTGAGAGAACTGAGGCAGCTGGCCTAAGCCTGGAATTGCAGGGCGGCCAGCCCGGCGTATACCCCGCCCGCTGCCACCAGTTCGCTGTGGGTGCCCTGTTCCACCAGGCGCCCGTGGTCCAGCACCAGGATGTGGTCGGCCTGCTGCACCGTGGCCAGACGGTGGGCAATGACCAGGGTGGTGCGGTCCTTCATGGCGGATTCGAGGGCGGCCTGCACCATGCGTTCGCTTTGCGCGTCCAGCGCGCTGGTGGCTTCGTCGAGCAGCAGCAGCGGCGGGTTCTTCAGCATGGCGCGGGCAATCGCGATGCGCTGGCGTTGTCCGCCCGAGAGGCGCACGCCGCGTTCGCCCAGGAAGGTGTCGTAGCCCTCGGGCAACTTCGCGATGAACTCGTCGGCGAAGGCGGCCACGGCGGCGGCGCGCACCTCGTCGTCGCTGGCGTCGGGCCGGCCGTAGCGGATGTTTTCCATGGCGCTGCTGGAGAAGATCACCGGGTCCTGCGGCACGATGCCGATGCGCGCGCGCAGGTCCTGCAGGCTGAGCTGGTCGATGGGCACGCCGTCAAGCCGGATGCTGCCCTGTTGCGGATCGTAGTAGCGCAGCAGCAGCCCGAACACCGTGCTCTTGCCCGCCCCGCTGGGGCCCACCAGCGCCACGGTCTGGCCCGGCTGCACATGCAGGTTGAACTGGGCCAGCGCGGTCTGCGCAGGGCGCGACGGGTAGTGGAAGCCGATGTTGTCGAATTGCACGCTGCTGCCGCTCGCTGGCTGAGCGGCTGGCATGGGCTGTGCGGGCGACTGCACCGGCGACTGGCTGGCCAGCAGTTCCATCAAGCGTTCGCTGGCACCGGCGGCGCGCAACAGGTCGCCATACACCTCGCCGAGTACGGCCACCGCGCCCACGAAGATGATGGTGTACAGAACCGCCTGACCCAGCTGACCGGGGCTGAGGTTGCCCGCCAGCACCGCTTGCGTGCCCTGGTACAGGCCCCACAGCACCAACGCCGCGTTGGCAATGATGATGAAGGCCACGAGCCCGGCGCGCGCGCGGCTGCGGCGCACGGCGGTGTCGAAGGCGTGTTCGGTGGACGCATCGAAGCGTTTCGATTCGCGGTCTTCGGCGGTGTAGCTCTGCACGATGGGAATGGCGTTGAGCACTTCCGCCGCGATGGCGCTGGAATCGGCCACGCGGTCCTGGCTGGCCCGCGAGAGGCGGCGCACCCGGCGCCCGAACCACATGGCCGGCAGCACCACCAGACCGATCACCAGCAGCACCTGCACCATCACATAGGGATGCGACACCACCAGCATGATCAGCGCGCCCAGGCCCATGAACGCATTGCGCAGCCCCATGGACAGCGACGAGCCCACCACGGTCTGCACCAGCGTGGTGTCGGTGGTGAGGCGGCTGAGCACCTCGCCGGTTTGGGTGGTTTCAAAAAATTGCGGGCTCTGGCGCAGCACATGGCTGTACACCGCGTTGCGCAGGTCGGCGGTGATGCGTTCGCCCAGCCAGCTCACCAGGTAGAAGCGGATGGCAGAGAACAGGCCCAGCGCCACCGCCACTGCGAACAGCTCCACGAAATGCCCGCGCAGCGCCAGCGCCTGGGCGCTGCGGTCATTGGGCACCAGGCCGGTGTCGATCAGGTGGCGCAGCGCAACGGGAAACAGCAGCGTGGCCACAGCGGCCAGGGTGAGGAACAGCAGCGCCAGCGCGATCTGCAGCTTGTAAGGCCGCATGAAGGGCAGCAGGCCGCCGAGGGCGGTGGGGGAGGACGCCTTCGGGCGTTCGGTGGCGGAGGTCAGGCTCATGCAGGGAGTGTGCCGGGTTTTGTGCAGCGCATGGCGTGCTGTCGGGGTGGCCGCACGTTCAGATCATGCGGTGCACCGGCCGGTGCTTCCACACCCCGTAGAAGTAAGCCACCTGCAGCAACAGCGCCACACCGAACGTGACCGGGTAGGTGAGCCAGATATACGGCAGCCCCAGCGTGTGGTCGAACACCCGCCCGAGCGGGTACAGCAGGAGCACCAGGCAGGCCATGGACAGGAGGGTGGGCACGCGCACCGTGCCGGTGGCGCGCATCACGCCGCTGAACACGCTGGCCAGCCCGAAGATGATGTTGCCCCACACCACCAGGCGCAGCACCAGCGTGGCCAGTTCGATCACGGCTTCGTCCTGCACGAACAGCGCGGCAATCCATGGGGCCAGCAGCGCCACGCCCAGCGCCAGTGAGCCGGTGAGCGCGAGGTTCATGAACAGGCCCACGCGCGTGATGGCGTCAATGCGTGCCGTGTCGCCCGCACCCACGGCCTGCGCGGTGAAGACCGACGCGGCAATCGCAATCGACATGGCCGGAAACAGCACATAGGCCGTGGTCTGGCTCACCGCGCCCCAGGCGGCGGTGGCGTGCACGCCATGCCCATTGACCAGGGCCAGCAAGCCCATGTCAGCCGCCGCGCTGGTGAGGAAGAACAGAGCCGTGGGTACGCCCAGCCGCGCCACCGTGACGAGCCGGCGCGACAGCCGAAGGTGCGGCACCAGCCGCTCCCAGGCCAGTGGGTGCTGCTGGCGCCGGAAGCGCCACGCCAGCCACGCCAGCGCCAGGGCGGTGGACAGCAGCGTGCCCCAGGCAGCACTGGCCACCCCCAGCCGCGGCAGGCCGAGCCAGCCCAGGATCAACGCCGGCGTGATGAATGCCGAAGCCGCGAACGACACCACCAGCATGCGCAACGGGGTCAGCGAGTCCCCGGTACCGCGCAGCACGGCCGCCACCAGCATGTTGGTGAAGAACACCGGCAGGCCGAGCAGCATCACCTGCGCGTAGGCCACCGCGTCGGGCAGGATGGTCAGCGGCGTGCCGAGCCCGCGCATCAGCGGCGTGGCCAGCGCTGCGCCTGGCAGCCCGATCAACAGGCCCAGCACGGCGCCGCCCAGCAGCACCGCGCCGGCCACTTCGCGCACCTTGTCGGGGTCGCGTGCGCCGTGGGCCTGGCCCACCAGCACCGAGGCCCCGGTGCCCAGGCCGATCACGAAGGCCATCAGAAACATGAAAGCAGGAAAGAACCCAACGGCCGCGGCCATGGCAGGTGCCCCCAGAAACTGGCCCAGCAGCACGATGTTCACGGTCCCCGACAGCGCATTGAGCACGTTGGTGAGCACCAGCGGACCGAGGAAACGCAGGAACTGGATGCTGAGCGGGCGGTCGGAAGGGGCAGACATGAGGCGGCGGGTGCAGCGGGCGTGCCACTGTAGCGCCTTGGCCTTTGCGGGCCTTGTCGCGGGGTTTGTAAGGATGTTGCGGGCCGTGCGACCCATGCAGATGGATGCCGCAGTAAGGTCTGTGCCGTGCCGCAGCGCTGCGTGGTTTTCCGCCGGGACTCCTCTGGCCCGCAGCCCTGACTTCCTTCAACCATTCACCCGGACACCCACGATGGAGCGACGAACCATGCTGAAAACCCTCACGGGCTGGATCGCCGGCACGGCTGTGCCCGCCACTGCCCTGGCCAATGCGCCGTTTCCCGTGAAGAAAACGGCTGCCGAATGGAAGCAGCTGCTGTCGCCTGCGGCTTACCACGTGCTGTTCGAGCATGGCACCGAGCCCGCCGGTTCCAGCCCTCTGGACCGCGAAAAGCGCCCGGGCACCTTCGTGTGCGCGGCCTGCCACCAGCCGTTGTTCAACGCTGCCCACAAGTACGACAGCGGCACCGGCTGGCCCAGCTTCTGGCAGCCGCTGGCTGACGCGCTGGGCACCTCCACCGACTACAAGCTGATCTTTCCCCGCACCGAATACCACTGCGCGCGCTGCGGCGGCCACCAGGGCCATGTGTTCAACGACGGCCCACGCCCCACCGGCAAGCGCTACTGCAACAACGGTGTGGCGCTGGCCTTCGTGCCCGAGGGTGCTGCCCTGCCGCCCCTGCGAAGCTGATACCACCCACCGAGCACCACCCTCCGATCGCACGCCATGAACAGCCATCTGCTTCGCCTGTTTGCTGTGACCGCGCTGGCCGCTGTGGCGGGCATGGTCCAGGCCCAGTCCACCACATCCACACCCGCTGCTGGCAATGCACCAACCGCCACTGCCATCTTTGCCGGCGGCTGCTTCTGGTGCATGGAGGCCGACTTTGAAAAACTGCCCGGCGTGCTCGAAGCCGAATCCGGCTACACCGCCGGCAAGACGCCCAACCCCACCTACCGCGACGTGAGCAACGGGCACACCGGCCACACGGAAGCCGTTCGCGTGGTGTACGACCCCGCCAAGGTGAGCTATGACCAGCTGGTGGCGCACTTCTGGCGCAACATCGACCCCACGGAAAAGAACCGCCAGTTCTGTGACATCGGCAGCCAGTACCGCAGTGGCATCTATTGGCAGAACGAAGCGGAGCGCAAGGTGGTGGAGGCCAGCCACGCTGCATTGCTCAAGAGCGGGCGCTTCAAGACCATCCACACCGAACTGGCGCCGGCCAGCACCTTTCATGTGGCTGAGGACACCCACCAGGACTACGCCAGGAAGAACTCCGTGCGGTACAGCTACTACCGCCTGTCTTGCGGGCGCGACGCCCGTCTGAAGAAGCTCTGGGGCTAGGTTGGCTGCAGCGGCTGGGTTGTAACAGGTGGTAGCATGCCGCCGTTTTAATACAACGGAGGTACAGGGATGGAACCACACGGCGACTTTGCGCCCACACAGGTGTTCGCGCGCGACGAAGAAACCCCCGCACCCGCCAGCCGCTGGCTGGACGTGCAGTTCACCGGATCGGGCAGCGAGTATTTCCGCATCTGGATCGTCAACCTGCTGCTCACGCTGGTCACGCTGACGCTGTACTGGCCGTTCGCGCGGGCGCGGCGCATGGCCTACTTCCAGAACAACACCCTGGTGGGCGGCGATCCACTCGGCTTCCACGCCGACCCCTGGAAGATGTTCCGCGGCTACCTGCTCATGCTGGTGCTGGGTATTAGCTATTGGGCGGTGTCGAATTTCGCGCCAGCGCTGTCCTGGGTGCCGTTTCTGGTGCTGATGGTGCTGTGGCCGGCGCTGTGGCGCGCCTCGCTGCAGTTCCGGCTGCGCAACACCAGCTGGCGCGGCGTGCGGCTGGCGTTCCAGGGCGATTTGAAGTCTGCCTATATGGCCATGCTGCCGTTCTTCCTGCCCGGCCTGGCCTTTGTGCTGGCCGTTCCCTTCCTGGAAGCCGACGAAGACCTGGCAGGCGAGGTGGCCCAGGGAGCTCTGGCGCTGACGGGAGTGGTGACGCTGCTGTTCATGGTGCTGGTGCCCTGGTTCTGGACGCGCCTGAAGCGCTACCAGCACGGCGGCTACAGCTTTGCACAGGAGCGCACCGAGCTGCGCCTCGGCGCCGGGCAGATGTACCTGCTGTTCTTCAAGCTGCTGGGGGTAACGCTGCTGGTGCTGTTGGCGGCCCTGGCCCTGGCTTTGGTGATCGTGGTGATCAGCATGGGGACGGCTGCCATTTCCGGGGGTTTCCTCAGTGGCGGTGGCTGGGTGGCGATCGTTCCCATCTTCATCGTGGTGACCTTCTACCTCTCCATTCCACTTGTCCTTGGCCCCTACGTGGCGGCCCGTACCCAGAACCTGCTGTGGGACAACACCCGCAGCGAGCGCGTCGTGTTCCAGAGCCAACTGCGCTTCCGCAGCCTGTTCGGCATCACGCTGGTGAACTGGCTGCTCATCGTCCTCACGCTCGGTCTGTACTGGCCGTTTGCCAAGGTGCGCACCGCGCGCGTGAAGCTCGAAGCCATGGCGCTGGAAGTGCAGGGCGACGTGGACCAGTGGCTGGCGCAGGCGCAGCAGAAAGGCAAGGGCGTGCTGGGCGACGCCGCCGGCGACTTCTTCGGCATGGACATGGGGCTGTGATGCAGCCGGGCGGCCCGCTGGTCACCCGCTGGTTTGACGGCCAGCACCCGCGCGCCCGCAGCGTGCGGCTGCGCATCGAGGGCGACGAGCTGCTCATGCACACGGGTGACGAGGTTCGCCGCTACCCGCTGAAGGACGTGCGCTGGCCCGAGCGCCGTTCCCACGGCCAGCGCCAGACCGACCTGCCCGACGGCGGCATGGTGCAACACGCCGACGCCGCCGAATGGGACGCATGGTGGCTGGCGCAAGGCCTGGCCGAGAGCCGCGTGGTGGGCTGGATGCAGAGCTGGCGCGCCACCCTGGCGTCCATGGCCGGCACTGTGGTGTTTCTGGCCGTGGCCTGGGTGTGGGGCGTGCCCTGGCTCAGCCAGACCGTGGCACACGCCATTCCGCAGAAGCTGGAAGCGCACATTGGCGACCAGAGCATGGCGCAGATGGAGAGCCTGTTCCTGGAACCGAGCGAACTGCCCGAATCCCAGCAGGCCGACCTGCGCCGCCGCTTCGAAACCGTGGTGCAGCGTGCCTACCCGGCGGGCGATGCACCGGCCTGGCAACTGTCCTTCCACAAGTCAGAAATGCTTGGCGCCAACGCGTTTGCGCTTCCCGGCGGCTACATCGTCATGACCGACGAACTGGTGGAACTGCTGAACGACCAGCCGGATGCCATCGTGGGCGTTCTGGCCCACGAACTCGGCCACGTGCAGCACCGCGACGGCCTGGACATGCTGGTGCGCGCCAGAGGGCCGATGCGCACGCGGCGGAAATGCTGCACGCTGCAGGGATTTCACCGGCGGTGATGGCGGTGTTTTTTGAGCGGATGGTGGAGGAGCAGGGCGGCGGCTCTGCGGGTTCAGCAGGGGGTGAGGGTGCTGCCGATGAGGATAACGGCGTTGCGCTGCCGATTGCCATTTCCAGCCATCCGGATCATGGGGAGCGGATCCGGTTTTTTCGGGAGTGGGGGAGGTAGTGTGAGTGGCGGGTCTGCAGCGATTGCTTTCGGCGGCGGGCGAACCCGGAATGCCTCTTTCCGGTTATCTCAGGGTCATGTCAGACCTGAGCACATGGACGTAGCGACTAGACCATACAACACCTCCCGAGCTTTCTTCACTTCAATGCGTTCAGTACTTCCGCAACTGCCAACAGGATTGCCGGCAAGAGCATGATTGCCAGTGCAGCCAACTTCCACTTTGGTGGGTCTTTGTACCAATCGAACTTAGGCATGTGATTTCTCCTACGCATGCCGCCATTGTGGAGACCGCGTCAGCTAGGTCCCGCCGGGAACTCTTTCTAGCCCAACCGTTTGAGGCGCTTGGCGCTCTTTAATCCGGGCGAATTCGCCGAAAAACAACGTCAATTTGGCAGTGAGCATGCCGTCCTTTTGCAATCTCAAAATCAGCATTGCATCCCCCTTGCGGGGCTCTTGTGAGAAGCAGAAAGATGTCGCGGTGCCACCGGGTGGCTTCGATCATCTCGCCGCTGTTCTTGTCGTTGCGGACGGTGGCGAAGATGTCTACACCGTGTTTTTTGCACGCATGTCGTCGTCCATGTGGTCGAAGCCCGGGGTGTAAAGCTGCCCCTGGTTGGTGAACACGAAGGCAAGCGGTCGTAAAGGTTGCTCTTGACGTCCTGGTCGGGGAATTTCCCCTGGCGCGTCTTCATGTGTTCTGTTCTTTGATCTGTTTGGGCAAATCGGGCGCTTCTGACCGCTGTCGATCGAAGCAGACAACCGCGAAACGCAAGGCGAACACCGGTAACTAGTCATATTCGGTCTTTACACGGTTGCAGCAATTGCGCAGCAGCTGGGTCCTCACAGCACCAACCGCGCCGAATACCCCGTCATCTCCAGATACCCCCGCCCCACACGCTCGCCGCGCTCATCCAACAAATCCGACAACCCCTCCCAATAAATGGTCCCGGTGCTTTGCCGGCTGTCCAGTTCCTCGCAGCCTGCACCGTGAAGCGCCCGGCCGGGGTGGTGACTTTCCAGGCCACGGGGTAGGCGGCGCGGGTGAGGGGGCTGGTCCAGGTGCGTTGGGGTTCGAAGCGCACGGCGTCCGTGAGCGCGCTGTCAGGTGGCCTGTGGCAATTCAAAACCAAAGCGGGTGCCGCGCTTGAACTCCGACTGCACCTTCACCGCGCTGCCATGCAGCTCCAGGATGCGCTTGACGATGGCCAGGCCCAGCCCTGAACTGGTGCCTGCGCCGTGGTCATCCACCTCGGGCGCGCGCCAGTAGCGTTCAAAAATGTGCGGAAGGTGTTCGCTGCGGATGCCTTGCCCGGTGTCGCTGCTTGGCCTGGCTGCCGGTGGACAGGTGCAAGGCAATGCCGCGTTGCTGCGCGGTGAGCTGGTAGTTCTGCACCACGTCCTGCAGCAGCTCGGCCAGGCAGAACACCTCGGTCTGCGGTGTCGCGCGGCCGGCGTCAAGTTTGGAGAGTTCGAACAGGTCACGCACCCGCTTGCCTAGCAGGTCCACATGGCGCAGGGCGGTGCGCAGGTGGTTGGCGCGGGCCTCGGCGTCGATCGAGTCGCCGCGCAGCATCACTGTTTCAATGTAACCCCGGATGTTGGACAACGGCGTGCGCAGGTCGTGCGAGATGTTGCTCACCAGCTCGCGCCGTTGGCGGTCGCTGTCGTCCAGGGCCTGAAACTGCCGGGCAATGCGGTTTTGCAGGTCGCGCACCGAGCCGCGCAGCACGTCGATTTCATCGCGCCTGATGGCCTGGGCGGTGGTGCCTTCGCCTCGGAACGCGCTCAGCTCGCTGCTCAGCTCCCGAAGGGGTCGCGTGAGTTGGTGCCAGACCAGCCACAACACCGCCGCTGCCAGCAGCGATGCCACCGCCGCCGCCAACGCCATGGCCTGCAAGGTGCGGGAGTTGCCCAGGCTGGCCGCTTCGCTTTGCACCAGGCGACCGTTGAGAACGATGTACAGGTAACTGTCGACAACGCCC
>JALORL010000340.1 GCA_025458915.1 Hydrogenophaga sp. | reverse complement strand
TGGTCGAACAGGTCGATGCTCAGGTGGCCGCGGCGGGCCGTCAGCAAGGGCAGGCCGGTGAAGACGATCAGGGCCATCAGGTGTTCGGTGATGTCATTGGCGCCGAACACCGGGGTGTTGAAGAGGCGCCGTCCCACCACATCGGTGAAGGTCAGCGCGACCATGACCGACAACATCACCACCAGCACGAGGCTGGTGGCGCCCTGTATCCCTGCCTTCACACGTGGTTGCGGGGTGATCATGGTTCAGGTCTCCGCTGCGGCTGGCTGGCTTACTTGACCAGCGACTGGTACTGCTGCTCGTAGAACGCGACCACCGCGCCGTGGTCGGCCACGCCGAACTTCGGCCCTTCGGCGGACAGCTCCTGCAGCATGGCGGTGCGTACCTTGCGGATGTTGTCCAGCAGCGGCTGGCTCGGCTGGGTGAACCGGTGACCGTTGCCGCGCAGCTTCTCTTCCGAGGTCTTGTTCTGGATGTCGAACTGCTGGCCCCAGCGGCGCGAGAGCGCTTCGCCCGAGAGCTTCATGATGGCCTGCTGGTCGGCGGCCGACAGGCGCTGGAACTTGCCCTCGTTCATCACGATGAAGAACGACGCGTCGTACAGGCCACCGGGGATGAGGGTGTGGTTCTTGAGCTTGCCGTCCAGGCGGAAATTGACCACCGATTCCAGCGGGTGCAGCGAGGCATCGATCACGCCGCCTTCGAGCATTTCGTAAGCCTTGGGGCCCGGGCCAGCCACCGGAATGGCCCCCAGGTCTTCCAGCAGGCGCTTCTGGATCGGGCCGCCCATGCGCACCTTCTGGCCCTTGAGGTCGTCCGGCGAGTCGATGACCTTGCTCGGGTGGTGGAACTGGCCACCGCCCAGCATGCCCGTGCCCAGCATCACCACACCCTTGAAGGCCTCGTTGGTGGCCAGGTACTTGTCGAAAGTGCGCCACAGGGCGACCGAGGAGGCCTCGCTGCTGGTGCCCATCATCGGCAGTTCGGAGAACCACACGTGCTTGAACCGCTCGGGCTCGTAGGTGAAGTTGCCCCAGGTGATGTCGGCCACGCCCTTGCGCGCCAGCTCCCAGTGCTGGGCCGGAGCGCCGACCGGCTTGGGCAGCAGGTTGATCTTCACGCGGCCCTCGGTCGCTTTCTCCACGTCGGCCATCCAGGGTTGCAGGATGTCCTTGACCACGTAGTGGTTGGCTGGCACCCAGCTGGAAAGGGTCAGTGTGGTGGTCTGGGCCTGGGCGGTGCCGGTGGCGCCCAGCAGGGCCAGGGCGGCGCCAGCGGCGATGGCGTGCAGACGGATGCGTGCGTTCATGGGGTTGTCTCCTCTATCGGGTGGTTGGGGTGGCTCAGGGGTGGGTGGGGGAAAGCAGTTCGTTGACCAGCGCGATCCAGTAGGCGGCGCCGGGTGCGATGTTCTGGTCGTTGAAGTCGTAGGCCGGGTTGTGCACCATGCAGGCGCCGGGTTCGCCGTTGGCGCCATTGCCGATGAACAGGTAGCAGCCGGGCACGCGTTCGAGCATGAAAGCGAAGTCTTCGCTGCCGGTCAGCATCGGCGCCTGCGCGATCTGCGCGGCCGGAACGTGCTGCTGTGCCACGGCGAGGGCGCGGGCGGTCTGCTGTGTGTCGTTGACCAGCACCGCATAACCCGGGCGCCAGGCAATCTCGGCGCGCACCCCGAAGCTTTGTGCCTGCAGGTCGATCAGCGCCTGGATGCGGCGCTCCATGTCACGGCGCACCTGCGGGTCGAGCGCGCGCAGGCTGATTTCCAGCCGGGCACTGGCCGGAATCACGTTGTTGGCCTCGCCGGCGTGGAGGGCGCCGACGGTGACCACCGCGGGCTGCATCGGGTCGACGTTGCGCGAGACGATGGTCTGCAGCGCCATGACGAGGGAGGCGGCCGCCACCAGCGGGTCGGTGGCCTTGTGGGGCATGGCGCCGTGGCCGCCCACGCCGTGCAGGGTGACGGTGGCGTAGTCCGACGAGGCCATGGTCGGACCGCTGCGGAACAGCAGCTGTCCCTGGGGGAAGCCAGGCATGTTGTGCATGGCGAAGATGGCGTCGCAGGGAAAGCGCTCGAACAGCCCGTCCTCCATCATCTTCAGCGCGCCGCCGCCGCCTGGCCGCAGGCGTGCATCACGCCGTGCTCGCAGCTGGCCCAGGCCGCGCCCGTGGCCTCGGCAATCGGCAGGGCATCCATGTCGGCGCGCAGGCCGATGGCGCGTGTGGAGGTGCCGCGCTTGAGTTGCCCTACAACACCGGTGCCACCCAGGCCGGTGGTCACTGCATAGCCCCAGGCGCCCAGCTGCGCTGCCACCAGGGCGGCTGTGCGCCGTTCCTGGAACGCCAGCTCCGGGTGGCGGTGGATGTCGCGGCGCAGATCGATGAAGGTCTGCAGGGCCTGATCGCTGAGGCGTTCCAAGATCGTTGCTCCTTCGTGCCGGTGGTGGGTTGCATCGAAGTGCATGTCGTGGTTGCGATATGCACTTTTATGCATGTTAGAAGGACTTGTTTTGCAAGTCCAATGCATACAAAATCAATGATCAATGCGTTTCAGTATGGATATCCATGACCTTGGTCCAGTTGCGCCATTTCGTTGTGCTGGCAGACGCAGGCTCCTTCGTGCAGGCGTCGTCGGTTCTGTTCCTCACGCAGCCGGCACTGACGCGCAGCATCCAGGCGCTGGAGGAGGAGCTGGGGGGTGCGTTGTTCGACCGCCTGGGCAGGCGTATCGCGCTCACGCCTCTGGGGCAGGAAGTGCTGGGTCGCGCCCGCCGGCTCGTGGCCGATGCCGACGCGTTGCGGCACACGGGCAAAGCCCTGCATGCCGGGCTGACCGGTTCGCTGCGGGTCGGCCTCAGTTCGGGGCCCGGCGCGCTGCTGTCGTCCCCGTTGATGCAACACATGGCGCGGCACCATCCCAGGCTGCACTTGCAGATTTCGCGCGGCAACACCGCTGTGCTGGTGGAGGAACTGCGCAACCAGCACCTCGACGCCCTCGTGGTCGACGCCCGATCGGTGAGGCCTTCGGCCGAACTGGCGGTGTCGCAGGAGTTCGAGCTGAACGCGGGCTTTCTGGTCAGGCCCGAGCATCCGCTGCTGCAGGCGGGCGGGCCTGTCGGCATCGGCGACGCCCAGGCCTATCCGATCGCGTCCACGCCCCTCAGCGACGAGGTGGCACGGATACTCATCAGCCGCTACGGTCCGCAGGCCAATCCCGACGACATGGTCACCTTGCGCAGTGACGAGACCCTGAGCCTGGTGGACGTGGCCCGACACAGCGATGCCATCGTGCTGACCGTGAGCGCGGCAGCACCGGGGCTGGTGGCCTTGCCCATGTCACCGCCCCTGGCCGCCACCGCACGCTTTGGTCTGGTGACGCTGGCACAGCGCCAGGAGGCGCCAGCCTTGCGCATCCTGCGCGAGCAGTTGCCCCACTGGGTCGCCGCCTTGGATGCTCCCACCGTGGCATGAAAAAGGGCGCCTGCGGCGCCCTCGTTTCGTGGCCTTGCTCGGTCAGTCGGCCAGTTCGCTCAGCGGAATGCAGCTGCAGAACAGGTTGCGGTCGCCGTACACGTTGTCCACGCGCCCCACGGGCGGCCAGTACTTGGCATTGGCCCGGGTGGAGGTGCTGGCCGCGCCCTGTTCGCGCGAATAGGCGTGCGGCCAGTCGGCCTTCATCAGGCTGGAAGCCGTGTGCGGTGCGTTCTTCAACGGGTTGTCGTCCTGCGGCCAGGTACCGTTCTCGATCAGGCGGATCTCGTCGCGGATGGCGATCATCGCGTCGATGAAGCGGTCCAGTTCCTCCAGGGTTTCACTCTCCGTGGGTTCGACCATCAGCGTGTTGGCCACGGGGAAACTCAGCGTGGGGGCGTGGAAGCCGTAGTCCATTAGCCGCTTGGCCACGTCCTCGGCCATCACGCCGCTGCTGTCCTTGAGGTGCCGCAGATCCAGAATGCACTCGTGCGCTACGTGCCCGTTGGCCGAGGCGTACAGCGTGGGGTAGTGGTCGGCCAGGCGCTTGCTGATGTAGTTGGCGCTCAGGATCGCGGTTTCGGTGGCGTGCTTG
>JALORL010000339.1 GCA_025458915.1 Hydrogenophaga sp. | reverse complement strand
CGGTTCGTTCCAGGGGTGGGCCAGAAAAAACGGGTAGGGCTGGCCGCTGGTTTTCTGGTTGGTTTCTGCATCGCTTTCCGGGGCCACCAGCGTGGCATAGGCCGCGGCGGTCGGCTGCGCGCCGATGTGGGTGTAGCCCATCAGCCGCTGCGCCACGCGCTGCGGGCTCACGCCTGCCACCGCTGCCAGCGCCTGCGTCACCTGCAGCTTGGACACGCCGACGCGAAAGCCGCCGGTGATGAGCTTGAAGTAGACGAAGCGCTGGTCGTCGGGCACCGCGTCCCACTGTGCGCGCAGGCGTTCGGCCAGCAACTCCGGCGGCAGACCTCGCAGTGGCAGGAGGTGCTGGGTCAGCCACTCGGCCAGGCCACGCTCCACCGGCGCACTGGCCGGTGGCAGCAGCAGCGACACGGTTTCGGCCAGATCGCCCACGGTCTGGTAGCTCTCTTCGAACAGCCACTCGGGCAGGCGGGTGGCCGCCAGCGCCTGCTCGCGCAGCACCCGCGTGGGCACGGTCTGGCGCGGCTTGCCGCCGGCCAGAAAGTACACCGCCCAGGCCGCGTCATCGGCTGGCGCTTCGTTGAAGTAGCGCTTCAGCGCAGCCTGCTTCTCGCGCGTGGCAGTGCTGGCGTCCAGTTCGCGGTACAGGGCGGCGAAGCGCTTCATGGCTGTTCACCGTCATCGGAGAGCCCACCAACCCGATCGGGCTGAGCCTGTCGAAGCCCCTCTGCGGCAGACCCTTCGACTGGCTCAGGGCGAACGGATGCAGCGGAGTCCGCCACATCCTCGTCGCCGTACTCGGTCTCAAATGCCTGCGCGTCCAGCCCTTGCTCGGTCAGCCAGCGCACCAGCACCGGCACGCTGCCGTGCGTCACGCGGACGTGCTCCGCGCCAGTGGCTTTGATCGCGCTCATCAGTCCTGGCCAGTCGGCGTGGTCGGACATGACAAATCCCTGGTCGACACTACGTCGCCGCCGGTTGCCACGCACCTGCATCCAGCCGCTGGCAAAGGCGTCCACCGCGTCGGCGCCAAAGCGCTTCATCCACGGCGTGCCCTGGGCCGACGGCGGGGCCACCACCAGCGCACGCTGCAGCGCGGTCTTGTCCAGTTCGGTCACGCGGTGCGTGGGCGGCAGCGCGACACCCGCCGCGCGGTACACCGCATTCAGCGGCTCCACCGCGCCGTGCACCACGATCGGTCCGATGCCCGCATCCACCCCATGCAAGACGCGCTGCGCCTTGCCGAAGGCATAGCACAGCAGCACCGAGGCGCGGCCCTCATCCGCGTTGCGGCGCCACCAGGTGTTGATTTCGTCGAACAGCACCGCTTGCGTCGGCCAGCGGTAGACCGGCAGACCGAAGGTGGATTCGGTGATGAAGGTGTCGCAGCGCACAGGTTCGAAGGGTGTGCAGGTGCCGTCGGCCTCGGTCTTGTAATCGCCGGATGCCACCCACACACGTCCCGCATGCTCCAGCCGCACCTGGGCCGAGCCCAGCACGTGGCCCGCCGGGTGCAGCGATGGCCCCAGCGCGCATGGTCCGAATGGCCGTGCGTGATCACGGCCCGCTCCACCGGCCGCCAGGGGTCGATGAAAAAGTCGCCCGCCGGGCAGTACAGGCCTTCGGGGCGGGCGACGACGAGGTCGGATTCGGTGGGGTATGCCATGCAGGAGGCGAGGATAACGAACTTTACGAAATTGACCAATCAAACGGATTGTCCGACAATGGTCACCAGGCTTTTTCAACCGCCAGCGATCATGAACACACTCGCCATTCCCCTGGGTGCCCCTCTGGAAACAACCCGGCGCGGCGCCGGGCGTACGCCCGCCGACCCCTACGCCAGCGAAGCGCAGACCTCCGCGCTGCTGCGCTCGGGCGCGGCCTACCGGCGCGAGCGCATCCAGGCCGCCGACATGGTCACCACCGACGAAGCCGCCGCTCTGGCGGGCACCACGCGCGTGACCATCAACGCCTGGATCAAGGCTGGCCGATGCATCGGCGTGGCACATCTGCGGCGCGGCTACAAGCTGCCGCGCTGGCAGTTTGAGCCCTTCGTGTTCCCGCACCTCCAGCCGCTGTCGCAGGCGCTGGGTTCTTCGGATGGCTGGCAGTTGCTGGCCTTTCTGGAGAGCCCGCACCCGGCGCTGGACGGGCAGACGCCCCGCGTGGCGCTGGAGCAGGGCATGGAGGCGAGCCGTGTGCTGGGCCTGGCCACCGCAGAGGGTCATTGATGGCCCCTGCCCATGAACCTCAAAACACGCAATCCACCGCTCATCGAGCTGCCCGCCGGGCAGACTTTCTTTCGTGTGCAGCTGCTGCGCGCCCGACCCGGCAGCGTCAAGCGCAACGGCCTGCTGTTGCCACCGGCAGGTGTGCTGTCCGGGCGTTTCTGCCTGCCCGACCAGGTCACCGCCTACCTGGCCGACAGCGCCGATACCGCGTTGTTTGAATCGCAATTCCGCCGCGATGTGGTGAGCCGCAGCCTGGCCGACCTGCGCAAACGCGCCTTGCTGCAGTTCACCACCACCCGGCCGCTGCGGCTGGTGGATTTGCGGCCCCTGGCCGAGCCCTACCCCTTGTTGCAGAGCCTGCGCTTTGCCCAGACCCAGGCATTGGCGCTGGACTGTTTCAAGGCTGGGCACCACGGGCTGGTCTATGCCTCTGCGCAGCATCCTCAACACGCCTGCGTGGGCCTGTTCCCGCACGGCATCGATCAGCTCCGGCGCACGCAGCAATGGCCGCTGGTCAGACCCGGAACCCAGCGGCTGCTGCACGCCGTGGTGGACGCCGCGCGCCGGTCGGGTGTCCCTTTGATGGATCACGTTGCTGCGTCTTGATGGACGGTGTTGCCGCGTGTGCGGGCGGATGCGGACGGGGTTCCCTGGCGGTCGGTGTCCTGTCGGACTGCACCGGCTCCGGCGGTGCGTCGGCCGCCTGACCTGATGGGTGGTTCTCAACCTTTGACGAAGGTGTTGCATGTCGGGCGGTGACTGGAAAGAAATGTTCAATGCCGGTTGCGAAGGCGATCTGGCGCTGGTGCAGCACCATGTCCAGTCGGGCATCGATGTGAACTACGCGCACCCGGAGTTCCTGTCGACACCCCTGGTCGCGGCCATTCTGGCCGGGCAGGAGGCCGTGGCCCTGTACCTGCTCGACCATGGCGCCCACCCGGCGCTGGCGTCCGAGTTCGATGGAGCGACACCGTTGCAGGCCGCCAGGCTGAGGGGTTTGGTGGTGGTGGAAGAGAAGCTGTACGCGCTGGGCATCCCCCGACCACCCGCCGGCCCTGCGCCCGGGCCGGGCCAGCCACTGCCGCGAGCGCGGAAGCCCGTCTTGGTAGCGCTGGTTCTGGTGCTGTTCGGGGTCCTGCTGCTGGGGTGGTTGGCTGTGGCCCTGTCGCAAACCGATTGACTGGTCTGCCACCTCCCGGCACAGTCACAGCCCGGTCTGTACAAGGAGGTTCACATGCCCAACCGTCCCCATGTCATTGCCTGGTGCGAAATCCCGGTGCACGACTTTGAGCGCGCGCGCGTTTTCTACGCGGCGGTGCTCGGCCACCCCATCGAGACCATGACCATGGGGCCGTCCACCATGGGTTTCCTGTCCAGCGATCCGGACCAGGTCAGTGGCGCCATCGTGCATGGCGATGGCACCGCACCGTCGCAGAGCGGCACGCTGGTGTACCTCAACGGCGGTGATGATCTGGCTGTGATGCTGGCGCGCGTGGAGCCCGCCGGAGCCAGGTGGCCGTACCCAAGACCGAGATCGGCAACGGCTTCGGCTTCTTTGCCCACTTCATCGACACCGAAGGCAACCGGGTGGGGCTGCATTCGATGGCCTGACGGCACCGCGCGGTCGCCTGCTGCCAAGGGGCGTTGATTCAACGAACAAAGGGGCGACAGTCACCCGTCGCCCCTTTCGTCTGGCTGAACCTCTCGGCGCGAATCAGCTGAAAAAGCTCTTGGCCTTCTCGAACCACCCTTTGTCGTTCGGGCTGTGCTTGTGGCCGCCTTTCTTGAACGACTCGTCAAGCTCCTTGAGCAGCTTGCGCTGGTGCTCGGTGAGCTTCACCGGCGTTTCC